>JAIWBQ010000082.1:0-2376 GCA_048633745.1 bacterium | reverse complement strand
CAACCTCGCCCCTGGCAATCCCAGGCAAATACTTTTGCTTCTGTTCATTGGTGCCATGTCTCATGATGCTGATTGCCCCGAACACCTCGGTCAGAACGAGGTACCACTGCCCACCCAGGCCACAACCGTTAGCCACCAGCTCCTCCATAACAATCAATAGCTCGGTAATGCCTCTTCCCGCACCACCATACTCTTCGGGGATAACGATACCAGTAAAACCCGCATCACTTATCACCTTCCAGAACTCACCGGCGAATTCTCCCTTTTCTTCCTTTTCTCGCCAGTACTCCGGGCCAAACTCCTTAGCGATTTCTTTCGCCGAGTTAGCAATCATCTTCTGTTCTTCGGTTAGCTCAAAATCCATTCTGCTTTCCCCTTATTCATACTCCTATTCGTGATTTAAAGCCAAAGAGAGGACTTTGATTCAAGACCTCTTGCATTCTATTAACTCTATCAGCACACCGTGAACCGACTTGGGGTGAACGAATATGTATTTTCTGAGCTCATCCTCTCTCGGCTCTTCGGGAACAAGCCTTACGCCCTTTTCTTTCAGCTTAATAACAAGTTGTTCTAGGTTAGCTACTCTAAAAGCAATATGATGTAGCCCCTCACCTTTGTCTCGGATATACTTGGCAATTACAGCATCTGGCTTTTCCGAGGCTACTATATGAAACTGGGTATTACCTATCCTGGCACACCTTACCTTCATACTATCAACTGGTACTGTCCAGCTATCTTCGAACTCAATGCCAAACAACTCTTCGAAGAGAGCCACTGCCTCTTCTTGATGGCTAACAGCGAGCACTACCTCCTCTATGTTTTCTACTATCCTGCCCATTGCATTTTCTCACCCTGGCTTAAAATATTTTATATCTAATATCGAACCAATTCGCTCTTCCTTGGGTTTAAGAACCATCTCTACCGGCATGCCGATTTCAACTTCTTCCGTCTCTACTTCACCGAGGCGATGAACCAAGCCACCATAAACACCAGAGAATTTGACCAAAGCTAATAATACCGGCTCAGTCAATCTCATATCGTCTAAATCAACATAGGCAACAGTATAAGTATGAATTCTACCTTTGCCTTCTATTTCACACCATTCCTCCAACTCACTAAAGCAACGCTCACAATAAATCCGCGGCGGCATATAGAGCAGATGACACTTTTTACACCTCGCTCCCATAAGCTTACCGTTATCCTTTATCTCCCGGAAGAACCTCTCTCCAGCAATGCCATAAGTATATTGCCCATATAGCAGGTCCCCAGCAAGCCCTAACTGTTCACACCATGGCTTAGTTTGGGAAACCTGTGTAACCTTTGCTACCTCCATGTTTACCCCTCCTTAAGTGGTTCCCAATATTTGATATCGGTTATCGCCCCGATACGCTCTCCTTCAGGCTTCCACACCGCTTTGACCCTCATGCCTATTCTTATTTCCTTAGGCTCAACCTCTCCTAACTTGCCCATGATTGCCACTCCCCCGGAACCATCAATCTCAATCATTGCCGGCAATTCAGGCTCCTTTATTCTTCTGGCAAGCCAGTCGGTATAGCAAATGGAAAAGGTATTAACTGTACCTGTATCCTCAAGGTAGACCCATTCATCGGTGGGTCGCCAACACCACTCACAGAAATAGCGAGCCGGTAACAGTATTCGACCGCACCTTTTACACTTTGTGCCGACAATTCTACCTTTCTTTAATTCGGCGAAATACCTTCCATAACCAATCCCGCAGTCATAAGCATACTCAAATTTAGGATGCCACTCTGTCCATAAAACCTTCTTTTCCCTTATATCAGCTTCATGAAGAACTACTCCCGGCCATTGCTTAATTAGCTCGCTCACATTCACCCCCTTAAATTCCTAGGATAGTGACGGTTCCTACTTGCATCTCGTCTCCCCAAGCCTGGGCAAGCCCTTTCTTTGGTTTTCCGGGGACCTGCCTCCTGCCCGCCTCACCGCGTAATTGCCAAAATAGTTCGGCTACCTTCATCGTGCCCGTGGCAGCGATAGCATTGCCTACCCCCAGTGCTCCACCGGAAGGACAACTGGGTAATCTGCCATCTCGATTGAAAACCCCGTCTGCCATGAGCTTGGGTGCCTCACCTTTACCGCAAAGAAGAAGTGCCTCTAAATGTTGAAATTCCTTATAGTCAAACGGGTCGTAGGGCTCAACGACATCAATTTCCTTATCTGGCTCTTTAATCCCTGCCATCTGGTAAGCCTGTCTGGCAGCAAATTCTACCTGTTTGGGATAGTAAAGGTCACGCTGCCCAACATAAAAGGTTTCCAGGTTCCAGCCAACCCCTTCAATCCAAACCGGCTTATCGCTAATTCTCTTGGCAACGTGTTCCGCAGCAAGCACCAAAGCCA
>JAIWBQ010000081.1:0-3060 GCA_048633745.1 bacterium | reverse complement strand
AAGGAGATGAGATTTGACGTTGTTCATATAGCAGCTTATTCTCCTCGCCCCGGCACAATCGCGCAGCGCAAATATGAGGATAACGTCCCCCCTGAGCTTAAGAAGAGGAGGCTTAATAAAATTGAGGACCTTCAGGCCGATGTAGCTGGCGAGATAAATTCACAACTTCAAGGCAAGGCTGTCGAGATACTGGTAGAGGGTAAAAAGAAGGGGAAATGGTCTGGACGCACCAGAAGTGATAAGCTGGTGTTCTTCATAGATAGTAACGAATGTCTTGGTCAATTGGTCAAAGTTAAAGTTGGCAAAGCTAGCCCCTGGGCATTACAGGGAAAAGTTGCAGAAAATGGCAATGCCGATGACAGCACGAACTGAACTGATAGGGCTTCAGGAGAATGTTCTGGAGCTGAAAGAAGAGCTTAATGCTATTATCCTGGCCCATAACTATCAGCGGCCTGATGTCCAGGATATTGCTGATTTTACTGGCGACTCCCTTCAGCTAGCAAGGAAATGTGTTGGCACCGAGGCGCAGGTGATTGTTTTCTGCGGAGTTCGCTTTATGGCTGAGACAGCAGCCATCCTCAATCCATCTTCTACTGTGCTTTTATCCCACCCTGACGCTGGCTGTCCTCTGGCGGATATGATTGATAGTGAAACCTTGGGGCAATGGAAGAAAAGATACCCTAATGCTGCGGTGGTGGCTTACGTCAACACTACGGCAGCAGTCAAGGCAGAGAGCGACTTTTGCTGTACCTCAGCTAACGGACTTGGGGTAGTGAATGCAGTGCCCAACGAAGAAATCTTATTCATTCCCGATCAAAATTTAGGGCATTATATTTCCACCAAGACCACTAAGAAGATGATTCTCTATCCTGGTTTCTGCGATACCCATAATAGGATTACTGCCGAGGAGCTTAAACTGGCTAAGCAAAAATATCCCCAGGCTAGAGTCCTGGTTCACCCAGAATGTCGCCCTGAGGTCATAAACTTAGCTGATGCTGCTCTCAGCACCTCCCAGATGCTCCACTATGCCAAGCAGAGCAACCACAAATCTTTCCTCATTGGTACAGAGGAAGGAATGCTGTATCCTTTAAAGAAGCAAAATCCTGAAAAGGAATTTCATATTATAAGTAGTAAATTCATCTGCCCCGATATGAAGAAAACAACGCTGGAAACGGTTATTGAAACTATGCGAACGAGGCGTAATGTGGTCACTGTGCCCGAGGAAATAAGGATAAGAGCCAAGCCGGCTATTGATAGGATGCTTGCCATAACATGAAGGCGTAGTCCTGAGCGAAACGAAGGAGCTTGAAATGAATCATTATGACTACATTATAGTAGGCAGTGGTATTGCCGGCCTTTATATCGCCTTGCTTGCTATAAAGCAAGGTAGCGTCCTTATTTTGACTAAAGGCAGCATTGATGACTGCAATACCAAATATGCTCAAGGTGGCATTGCTGCACCCATAGGCAGGGCTGACTCTCCTGAACTCCATTTCAAAGACACCATGGCTGCCGGGGATGGCCTATGCGATGCCGAGGCAGTACGCATTTTGACCGATGAAGCTGCTGAATGTGTTGCTGACTTGATCACACTTGGAGTTCCTTTTGATACTTTGAACGGTGAAATTACTTTGACCCGAGAGGCAGCTCATAGTATTCCACGTATTATGCATGCTGGCGGGGATACCACAGGAGAGCATATCGAGGTTACTCTGAGCCGCCAAGTGCGCTCTACCCCCATCAAGGTTCTGGAACATTGCCTGGCTAGTAAAATTCTAGTGGACAATGGCAAGGTGAAGGGCGTAAAGGCTCTTGATTGCCGGACTGGTTCTATGGAGGAGTATGGGTGTAAATTTCTCATTCTAGCTACTGGAGGTATTGGACACCTATTCAAATATACTACCAATTCCGATGTGATTACAGGCGATGGTATAGCTTTGGCTTTTGAGGCTGGTGTTGGAATAAGCGATATGGAGTTTTTCCAGTTCCATCCCACTGTTCTTCGCTTGCCAGGAGTAGCGCCTTTCCTCATTTCGGAAGCAGTACGAGGAGAGGGTGGCATACTTAGAAACGTGGAAGGCTATCGCTTCATGCCGGATTATATTGCTGAGGCTGAGCTGTCACAAAGGGACATAGTAGCTCGTAGCATCGTCTACGAGATGAAGAAGACCCACAGCGATAGAGTATTTCTGGACGTTACCCATCTGCCACCTCGGCTAATTACCACTCGCTTCCCCCACATCTATCGCTTTTGTCGGGACCATGGCCTGGATATCACTAAAGGGCTCATCCCGGTAGCCCCGGCAGCCCATTATCTCATGGGTGGAGTGAAGGTAAATAACTGGGGGGAGGCAACTATCTCAGGTCTATTTGCTGCTGGCGAGACCGCCTGCACCGGAGTACACGGGGCCAACAGGCTGGCATCAAACTCGCTGCTTGAATCAGTCGTTTTTGGCAAGAGGGTGGTGCAAAGAACCGAGATGATTGCCTCTTCTGGTCATTGCGAGGAGCGAGATTACCATCTGTCTCTGGGAACAAACCCCGCAATCTCTCACTTCTTTCCTGATAGGGAGCCATTGCCCACTGTGCTGCCGCTCAATCTGCCTAACTTGCAGTCTCTTATATGGGATAAAGTAGGCATTATTCGCTCAGGTGAGAGCCTCAGGGAGGCTGCAAGCATCTTAGCTACATGGCAACGCTCCCTGCCTCAATCCATTGACCGCCCTTCCTACGAACTGAATAATTTGGTGTTGTGTGCCAGGCTCATGGCTGAGGCAGCTTTGCTTCGGGAGGAGAGTCGCGGCGCTCATTTTCGCACCGACTTCCCTCAATCTTCTCCAGAGTGGCAGCGTCACATCGTTCTTAGGGAGAAGCATGCAGCTCATTGAAGCTCAAATTGACGAGATTATTGACCGCGCCTTGACTGAAGACCTTGGCAGAGGCGATGTTACCACCGAGGCTTTAATGCCATCGGACCAGCAAGGGACTGGCTCTATTATGGTGAAGGAGGAAGGCATTTTGGCTGGCATTGATGTAGCCAAGCGAGTTTTCCATCGAGTT
>JAIWBQ010000080.1:0-2067 GCA_048633745.1 bacterium | reverse complement strand
ACTTCGCCTTTCGCATCCTCCAGACCATCACTGGGATGCGCGAGTAGCTCAAATCATACCTCATCAACCTTCAGGGATTAGAGTTCATCTATGAGAAAAGCCTTTTCCCCGAGCTGGAATACATCTTCAAACACGCCCTTACTCAAGAGGTAGCCTATAACAGCCTGCTACTCAAGAGAAGGAAGGAGCTTCATGGGAAAATAGGGAAGGCAATAGAAGCACTATACCCGGACAAGCTGGAAGAGTTCTATGAGATGCTGGCACACCATTACTCTAAGGGCGAGAACCGGGAGAAGGCCTACCAATATCTGAAGCTATCCGGGAACAAGGCAGCACTCAGCTATTCCAACTGGGAAGCCTTTCGTTTTTACAAAGAGGCGATCAATGTACTCAACAGATTGCCTGACATTGTGGAAAACAAAAGGAAAGGGATTGAAATCCGTCTTTTAATGGAGGGGTCGATGATGGCCCTCAGTTACCCCGAAGACTCCCTGCAGATCGTTCAAGAGGGGGAGGGGCTCGCCAGAGAGCTAGTGGATGAAAAGAGTCTGGCAAAGTTTTACAGCATAATAGGCTTGTATTATTCAATGAGAGGAGACGCCCTCCAGGGGATAAAGTATGCCGAGGATTGCTTCAAAGAGGCGGAAAAGGTACAGGATATTGAATTAATGGCTCCAACCGGATTTGGTCTTTGCAGTTCCTACAATATAGCAAGTGAATTTTCAAAAGTAGTTGAGGTGGCTCCCAGGGTGATCGCTTTGCTTGAGAAAACTCAAAGAGAATCTGAATCTTTTGGCAGGGGCTTCAATGTATATTCGACACTTCTCGCAACTTATGGGCAAGCTACGGCATGGTTAGGGAATCTTGAGGAAGGAAAAGCACTGTGTGACAAAGGCCTTCGTTATGCGCTCGAGATTAATGACCTATTTAGTCTAGTCATGATAGAACTTTATTACGGCTTTGTATGTAACCAGAAGGGGGATGGAAAAGATGGTGTAGAGCATCTAAGAAACGCTATTAAATATTGCGAGGAAGCACAAATGGTCGCTATGTTAGGGCTCCTCTGGACCGGAGTTGGGTGGGGATATCATTTGATGGAGGAACTGGACACCGCTCTAGAGCACGCAGAGATGGCCTTCAAAATCCAGAGTGACGGAATACCTCTTAAACTATCCATTACTTATTGGCTATTGTGTATAGTTCATATCGATTTGGGAAACCTTGAAGATGCTCGGAACTGGGGTGAGAAGTGCTTAAAGTTATCGCAAGATAATAATGAACCAGATACAGAAGCGTTATCATGGATATTGCTCGGAAGGATATTGGGTAAAGTGGATCCCGCACAAAGTGGTAAGGCAGAGGAATATATTCTACACGGAATCAAGATACTGGATGAATGGAACATAAAAGTATTTTTTTCTCAGGGATATTGCTTTTTAGGAGAGCTTTACGCTGACACAGGCCAAACGGAAAAGGCACTTGAAACCCTGAAGAAGGCCGAAGGTATGATGCAGGAGATGGGGGTGGACTATTGGCTGCGCAGGACGCAAGAGGTGCTCGAGAGGGTGGAAGGCAAGTAAAATGAAATGCCCAAATTGCCAGTTTGAGAATCCGGACGACGCAAAGTTCTGTATGGGCTGTGGTCAGCCGATAGAACTCCATTGTCCGGCATGCGGTACCACTAATCCAGCGGTCGGGAAATTCTGCAAGGAGTGCGGTCATAACTTAGCTGCTTCCTCTCCCACACCAGCACCCCCTGTTGAACTCTCCTTTGAAGAGAAGCTGGAAAACATACAGCGCTACCTACCTGGCGGTCTCACCGAAAAGATACTGGCACAAAGGGGCAAGATTGAGGGTGAGCGCAAGCAGGTTACCGTCATGTTCTGTGATACCGAAGGCTTCAGCACCCTCAGTGAGAAGCTCGGCCCTGAGAAGGTCTACTCCATCATGGATGAGGTCTTCGAGACCCTCATTCACAAGGTCAACGAATTCGGTGGCACTGTCAACAAGATGACGGGTGATGGAGTCATGGCGCTGTTTGGAGCGCCTATCGCCTTAGAAGATGCT
>JAIWBQ010000079.1:0-7461 GCA_048633745.1 bacterium | reverse complement strand
TAAACTCCACCGGTTGATTTTCCCTCAAAGCTCTTATTATATCAATTCCTAATTCTCTGTGCGTTGCTGGCAAGGGGCTATAATGTGGCTGCTGCTGGATTCTATGCACTGATTGCGGTTATCGTCTGCACTTCTTTCAGCAAGGAAACCAGGATGAAACTGTCTTCTGGTTCCCAGGATAAGTTATGAATCCAGTGTGGACGCAGAACCCCGTGAGAGGATACAATATTGTTGCCAAGTTCGAGCAGCCAATTTTGACGCTTTTCCATGAACGTGTTAAAAAGTGACTAAGCAAGGAGGTTCCAGATGAGTTCACTAAAAAAGCAAATACCTATAGTCGAGGGAGTCTTCACCTGGCCATCTGATGATCCAAGTCTCATTGGAAGCAGGTGCGAGGCTTGTGGAGAGCATTTTTTCCCGAAGGTTAAGTTATGTCAGAATCCTGATTGTTCTAACAAAGCTGATGTAAAGGAGGCGCTTTTAAGCAAAAGTGGTAAGCTTTGGAGTTATACCATTCAGCATTATGCACCTCCTCCTCCTTACAGAGGCCCCGTTCCGTTGATAATTGGGCTCATGGAGTTGCCTGAAAACCTAAAAGTTATGGGCCAGCTTACTGGCTGCAGGGAAGAAGACCTTAAGATAGGTATGGACATGGAATTGGTCATAGAGAAGCTATTTGAGGATGAAGAGGGGAGGGAAGTTGTGACTTGGAAGTTCAGGCCGGCACAGGCTGGCAAAAAGTAAAGGAGTTTGTAGCATATGCTAAAGAGTGGGGAAGGGTATTCAGTCCAGTTGGCACAAGTTCGGCCACGTGGCTGCGAAGCTGGGAGTGCTGCATCAGTTCCTCTATTCAGGGGCTATGCTTATATGACGCATCAATGTATCCAGCGCTACCTGCGAGATATACGACTTTAGCTGATTACAGCAAGTACTGAGGAGATCCCCAGAGATCTATCCATTGGGCAGTTATTCTTCGGAAAGGAAAAATAGGAGGATTAAGATGGAACAAGATGTTGCAGTTTTAGGTGTCGGAGCACACCCGTGGGGGAAATTCCGAGACGAGGATTTTGTGGACCTGGCGGTGATGGCTGCTAACGAAGCATTCAAGGATGCTGGTGTCGGCTGGAGGGATATCCAAGCCATGGCATGTGCTGAAACCGTGTGGTCTGGTAAAGCTGGGTTATACGCAGGGCAATTTGTTTCAAGGGCCCTGGGAAGCACAGGGATTCCGGCTGTCAATATCCAGAATGGCTGTGCCAGTGGAGTTGTTGCTCTGGCAACGGCTGCGATGATGATCAAGAGCGGCATGTGCGACATAGCCTTAGCCATTGGTGGAGACGTATCGCCTGAAGGTTTCTTGCCTGCTTTGGCTGGTGAAGATCCTTTAAGCCCAGATTCACTTCGTTTTACTGCTATTGGGGCCACAAATCCGGTTCATTGGGCTCTGGATTGCTGCAGGCGCATGAAAGAATATGGGACTACAGAGGTTCATCTTGCCAAGGTGAAGGTAAAGAATAGCAAGTATGGCTCATCTAACCCTCTGGCCAGGTACCGGAAGGTTTTTACTTTGGAAGAGGTTTTGAACTCGGCCATGGTTTGTTACCCTCTGAGGCTTTATGAAATCTGTGCCACTAGTGACGGAGGGGCAGCAGCTATACTTAGCAGCATGAAGGTGGCCAGAAGATATACCAACAAGCCAGTCGTTCTTGCTGCTGCCACTTTGGGGAATCTGGTGTACGGAGATCCAACGGTAGCGATTGGGTCGCATGTGGCCTATAAAGTAAACAGTTTGGTGCCCATGGCCAGTGAGATTGTACAAAGCAGCCGAACAGCTTATGAAAAGGCTCGTATTGGTCCGGAAGATTTGGATTTAGCTGAGCTTCCTGATAATAGTTCCTGGCATGAACTCATGTATATGGAGGCATTAGGCTTTTGTGGGCCGGGCGAGGCTGAGCACTTGCTTGATGGTGGAGTGACTGAGCTGGGGGGGAAACTCCCTATTAACGTAAGCGGTGGGTTCGCGAGTTTTGGGGAAGCTGTGGCAGCACAGGGTTTGCTTCAAGTCTACGAAATTGTGCATCAACTAAGAGAAGAGGCTGGGCCAAGGCAGGTACAGGGTGCCAAGGTAGGTCTTGGCCAGGTTTATGGGGCGCAGGGAAACGCCGGCACCGTGATATTAAAGAGGTGAAAAGCGTCTTGAAAATCTCAATGATAACGCCCTCTGTTCCTGGGACGTGTCTGGCAGAAGTAGCAATCAAGTATAGTGGGACCCGAAGTTAGCGGTTGTAAGCTCATCTTGGCCATGAGAGACGGAAATATCTGTGATCATTCCTCCCCTCGACTTGAAGGTATATACGGTCAAGGCCATGGTTGGGGAGGATTCTGGGATAGGGGAGATCTTCGAAGGCATTGTTCCTTTCCTATCCTATTAGGGTCCCTGTTCACCATTTCTCTTTTCCTCTTGGTGCCGCAAGTTGTGCTATGGCTTCCGAAGGTCCAAGCAGGTGATGGGCCAATGATGCAAACATGAGAGGGATAGGGCTGTCTATTAGGGATAGGGAACACCGGGACGCTGGCGGATGCTGTCCTGATTAGAGCGGTACTAAAACTTAGAAAGGGGTGGAAATTATGAGATTACAAGGGAAAGTGGCGGTGATTACAGGCTCGGGATCAGGTATAGGTAGGGCTGCAGCCTGCTTGTTTGCCAATGAGGGGGCCAAGGTGGTGGTAGCCGAATTAGACCCTGACTGTGGTCAGGAGACAGTGAGATTGATTAAGGAAAGCAAGAACGATGCAACCTTTGTCCAGGTAGACGTGTCCAACTTGTCTGATTTGGAGAGGATGATTATGGTGGCCATAGCAACCTATGGAAAGCTCAACATCCTCTACAATAACGCTGGCATACCGGGGTTTGCTGGCATTGAGGAAATTCAGGTGGAGCAATGGGATAAGATGATGGATATACTCGCCAAGGCAGGGTTCTTTGGAGTAAAATTTGCCATTCCAGAGATGAGGAAATCTGGTGGGGGCTCCATCATCTTCACGTCCTCAGTTGCGGGCCTGGTTGCCTCGGCTTTCAGTCCTGTTTATTCTGCAGCCAAGGGGGCAGTGGTAGCTATGACCAAGGCTTTGGCCATCAGACTGGCGCCGGAAAACATCAGGGTCAACTGCATTTGCCCTGGGCTGATTGATACGCCGCTGCTGCAGCACTCTCTCGATCAGCCCTTCTTCCAACGGGAAGGGGCTCAGTCGAAGTCAGAAGCGTATGAGGACCTGGTAAGTGGTATCCCTTTAGGCCGTGTTGGCAGGCCAGAAGACGTGGCCTACTCAGCTTTATTCCTAGCCTCTGATGAGTCTTCCTTCATCACTGGCATAGCCTTGCCTGTGGACGGCGGTTTTACAGCTCGCTAAGGTATAATATACAAAATACAATTCTGTGACACTTTGCCAAAAAACTGAGAATATAATGAGAGGGTGAACATGGATAAAATGACTTTTTTGGCGGCGGCATTACTCTGTATGGGCAGCTTTCTAGTAGCTGGTTGCACCAGACCTACATTACCTATGGGCTTCTCTAAGGAATAAGTATTAGGTGCGAGAATAATGAAATTAAGTGGCAGGGTAGCAATAGTAACCGGTGCAGCACAGGGTATAGGGGAGGCTATAGCTAAGAGGCTTGCATCTGAAGGCGCAGTTGTTGTGGTGGCTGACATTAATATCGAAACGGCACGGCGTGTAGCTGATGAAATTAAAGGTCAAGAGTGGGTGGCAATTGCCTTTAAAGTAGATGTGGCTAATAGGGTAGAGGTTCAGGATATGGTAAGGACCGCTATGGAAAATTTTGGGGCAATCCACATCCTGGTAAACAATGCTGGCATTGTACGGCGTGCGCCTTTTCTCGAGCTGACAGAGGAGGCATGGGATGCTACCATGAATGTGGATCTCAAGGGCGTATTCAATTGTAGTCAAGCAGTTCTGCGCCATATGATAGAACAGCGGTATGGCAAAATTATTAACATTTCTTCAATTGCTGGGACTGGGCATGGTCGGCCGGATTTAGCTAGCTATGCGGTAGCTAAAGCCGGTGTTATCCAGTTGACCAAGGTTACTGCGCGAGAGGCAGGTCAACACGGAATAAATGTAAACTGCATTGCGCCGGGATTTATTGCCACCGGACTGTCATATGTTGGCCGAACAAGAGAGGAGACAGAAATATCCATTGAAGAGAGGAAAAAGTTGACTGTTCTTGGCCGTGCTGGCACACCGGAAGAGGTGGCAAATCTAGTGTTATTCTTAGCTTGCGATGATTCCAGTTTTATAGCAGGACAGGTTATTTCAATTGACGGTGGGCGGACGGATGGCATGTAAGTACCCAATAGTTCCACACATAACTGAGCTCGTTCAGATAGTTGGTGCCCCCTCATGTATCTGGGGTACTTGAGGGAGAATCCCCATTTTCCCTGCTTTATGAGCCTTCTCTAACTCTAAGGAACGAGCTATGTTTACCTGCTGCTTTGTTTGTGGCTCAAGGTATCATTGCAAAGCTGATGGTCTACCCCCCGATTGGGTTGACAAAGGATCCCAATGACACTTCCTCAACCCCTGTTTTTTCTCTGGCACTCAGAATTTAGTGCAAGGCAGAGGGACGCATGCTTGTTTTGGAAAAGCTTAAATAGGTGATATATTATTCTGTCAGCATCGCTATTCAAAACTTCTGCTCAGGAGCGTCATAATTACAATGAGTTTGCTTACTCCCTATCGAGCTTTGGATTTGACTGATGAGAAGGGGTTCTTCTGCGGCAAAATTTTAGCAGATCTGGGGGCTGAGGTAATCAAAATAGAAAGACCCGGAGGTGACCCTTCTCGTCTTATTCCTCCCTTCTACGAAGATACACCCCATCCAGAAAAGAGCCTCCTATGGTTTGCTTATAATCAAGGCAAAAAAGGCATTACCCTCAATTTGGAAATTCCTGAGGGGAAGAATCTCTTCTTTAAACTGGTGGAAAGGGCTCACTGGGTTATTGATTCTTCCCTACCGGGTCACCTGGAGAAAAAAGGGCTAAACTATGAGGCTTTAGCCCGAGTCAATCCGGCGATTATCCTCACTCGTATTTCTGGCTTCGGTCAAACAGGCCCCTATGCAAGCTATAAATCCCCCGATATCGTGGCCATGGCTGTGGGGGGACTGATGTATGTATATGGCGATCCCGACCGTCCTCCGGTGCGCATCAGTTCTCCCCAGGCCTACCTTTATGCCGCTGCTGACGCTGCGGTGGGTTCGTTGATGGCACTTTGTCATCAGCAAAGAACTGGAGAAGGACAGGTGGTGGATGTTTCAGCCCAGCAGAGTGTGGTGCTCAGCAGCTTTAACACCAATCCATGGTGGGACCTCTGCCGTACTATCATCAAAAGGCAAGGGGCTAAACGTGGTGGTCTGGCTTCAGGGGTTGTCCAACGCCAGACCTGGCCATGCCGCGACGGTTTCGTCACCTTCGTTGTCAGCGGTGGTCGTACGTCAGCTAAGTGGAATAGAGCACTGGTGAAGTGGATGGATGAAGAAGGTATGGCTGATGAGTTTCTCAAAGGGATAGATTGGGATAATTTTGACATGGGTGCCGCCACCCAGGAGTTTCATAACCAGTTAGAGGAAAGGATAGGCAGGTTCTTCCTTAGCCAAACCAAAAAGGAACTTTACGGAGGTTCACTACAACGGGGAGCAGGGCTTTACCCCGTGGCTGATACGTCCTATCATCTTCACGACCCCCAGCTTGAAGCACGGAATTTCTGGGCTAAAGTGGAGTATCCCGAGCTGGGCAGCTCTTTGCCACATCCCGGTCCGTTTGTAAAAGCTGCTCCAAATCCATTAGTGGTAGGTCAGAGAGCAGCACGCATAGGGGAGCATAATCAACAAGTTTACAGAATGCTGGGGCTAGCCGAAGGGGAGCTCGAAACTCTTAAGCAAAAGGGGATCATCTAAATTGGCTCAAGCGCTCGACGGATTAAAGGTAGCTGACTTTAGCCTGGTCATAACAGGCGCTGTTATCTCGCGCTGTCTAGGTGACCACGGAGCTACGGTTATCCACATTGAATCGCGAACTCATCCAGATCCCTTACGTCTTTCCGGCCCTTTTAAAGGGGGGCGGACTCACATTGACCGCAGCGGCTATTACGCCATTTACAATACCAGTAAGTATAGCATGGCTCTTGACCTTAGCCATTCCAAGGGACCTGAGGTAGCAAAACGTATCATCTCTTGGTGCGATGTAGTGGTGGAGAACCTCTCCCCAGGGGTAATGAGGCGATGGGGACTTGATTATGATTCAGTTAAGCGAATGAAGCCAGACATAGTTTACATTAGCAGTAGCAACTTGGGACAAACAGGCCCCTGCGCCAACTATTCTAGTTATGGCACCCAATTGGTCTCATTCGCTGGCTTTACACAGCTCACTGGATGGCCTGATAGAGTGCCCAGTCAACCCTATGGTGCTTATACCGATGTCCTCGTCCCCAGGCTTGGAGTGGCTGCTGTTATCGCTGCCCTGGATTATCGCCGCCGCACTGGAAGGGGGCAATATCTTGATCTCTCTCAACTGGAAGTTTCCCTCCATTTCCTATCCGTTCCCTTCCTCGACTACTTCGCTAACGACAGAGAAGCTGTGAGAATAGGAAACTGCTCCCCGACAGCTGTTCCCCATAATGCTTATAGATGCCAGGGGGAAGACCACTGGTGTGTTATCGCTGTAGAAACTGAGGAGGAATGGCGATGCTTCTGCCAGGTCCTTGATAACCCGCCGTGGACACGAGACCCCAAGTTCTCTACCATCAGAGATAGAAAGGACAATGAAGAAGAACTTGATAAGCTCGTGGAAGAATGGACGAGCCAGCACAAGGCTGGGGAGGTGATGAAGAAACTACAGAAAGCAGGAGTAGCTGCAGGAGTGGTAGCCACGAGTAAAGACGTTTTTAATGACCCCCAGCTCCAGCACCGCCAGCATTTTCAGTTATTGGAGCACACTGAGATGGGGCACTTTAGATTCGATAGCCATGCGTTTAAGCTCTCGCGCACTCCGGCCCAGTTGCGTGCCTCCCCTTGCATAGGCGAGCACACTGAGTATGTCCTTAAGGAGATACTCGGCTTTAATGAGGAAGAGTATGTAGAGCTTTTGCTGGCTGGGGTCTTGGAATAATTGGCCTCATCTGCCTTATCGCATTATTCCCGGCAGCAGTAGCGCAATCTACGAGAAGAACATCAGCAGTGCCACCGCTATTACTAAAGCTGGTATGAACATAAGAATCCCTCGAAAAATGTCTTCCGAGGGTGTATGTGGGGTGATGCCACTGAGGACATAACAATTCATCCCTACCGGGGGCGTAATCATAGCCGTCTCAATCATGATAACCAAGATAACCCCGAACCATATAGGGTCAAACCCCAAAGCCATAATAGCGGGGAAGAAAATA
>JAIWBQ010000078.1:0-3168 GCA_048633745.1 bacterium | reverse complement strand
AGACTGCCACCTTCGAGGCAGGGGTAAAGTTTGCCCGTGCTGAGGGTATCATCAGCGCCCCAGAAACGAATCACTGCATCAAGGTAGCTATCGATGAAGCTCTTAAATGTCGCGAATCTGGTGAGGCCAAAACCATTTTGATTGCTCACAGCGGACATGGACATGTTGATATGGCTGCTTATGATGCCTACCTATCAGGCAAACTCGTAGATTATGAGTATCCCAAGGAGCTGGTAGAGAAGGCATTGGCCGACCTGCCAAAGGTGGAATAAGGGAAAACGTGGTGCCATAGCAGTTCTTTGCTATGGCACCATCCATCATTACAAAACAAGCCTCATATCTTCATAGCCCAGGCTTATATCAGCTTCCAGCTCTTCAGCCACCTGAGCCACTTCCTCTTTAATCTGCTGCTCATAGAAATTCCCAATGTGAATAACGATAACACGGGGTAAATACCCCTTAAGCTGGCGAAACTGGGTAAGCTCTTCCTTTAGCAGCCCAGCTGACATATGCCCAACGCCCTTCAGCCAACCTTCAAGCTTATTAGGCCCAGCAACTTCAATGATGAGCAACTGGGGGGAGATATGCTGCCAGCAGTGAGATATCCCAGCGGTAGTATCGCCGGTATAAAAAAAACTCTTGCCCTGTGGAGAGGCGATTTGATAACCAACAGCAGGCACGGAATGTTTTACCGGCAAGGCTAGAACATCGTATCCAGCAATAGTCTTTCTGCTATACGGCTCAATCGCCTGAACCAAGAGAGATGGTTTCTCTCTGCTGGGATATTCCAGAAAATTGATATACATCTTGCCATCAAGGAGGCAAGGAATGACAACGTCGAGAGTCTGCTGCAGAGCATAAACCTCAACTTGACCTTGCCAGTGGTTAACATCAGCACCAAGAGTAATCAAATCTCGAGTGTGGTCAAAATGGTGATGAGTAAGCAACAAAGCTTTGATTTGCTTTTGCTGTGATAGAGAAAGGGCAGAAGTAAGTCCTCCAGCATCTAGGGCTAGGACTCCATCAACTAATAAAGAAGTTAATCGTGCTCCTCTTGCCTCAGTGGCGTGAGCCCCCAAGATTTGAATTTTCACTTCATCAGTCGCCTATGACTTTGTCAGCTGCGCCATGGAACTCTTGCCATTGAGTTAACTCTTCGGCCAGAATCCGACGACCTTTTTCAGTCAACTCATAGCATCGCCGCTTCTGCCTACGAGCAACTTGCTGCCACGAACTTAATATAAGCCCCCTTCTCTCCAAACGGCGTAATGCGGAATACACAGTGCTTGTCGCAAGCTTGAAGTAGCCTTGGCTTCTTTTCTCTAGCTCTTTGTCAATTTGATAGCCATGCATAGGTAATTCATTGATAACGAAAAGTAACAAAGGCTCTATCACGCCCTTCAGTAACTCCCGAACATAAGATTGAGACATTGCCCATTAGTATATCACCTTTGATAGACCAAATCACCCTATCCACGAGTCCCGGCACAAATTTTTTGCCCATAAGGAGCTATGCTATAATAAACTGCAAATGCCAAAGAGGATTAAGCATATCCTTACCACTCTAATACTCATAAGCCTAATACTGAGTATTAGCGCTTGTTCTCTATCTCCTCCTGGAATACTCACGCCACCCCAACCCAGTACCCCACCCGAGCCCACTACCCCACCCGAGCATACCGACCCTAGTTGGACATTCCCATCAGAAAGTAGCTCACCAAATATTTCGTTGCCTGACTTTCCTCCTGTAATTGCTAAGGTGAAACCTTCGGTAGTCTCTGTCATCACTGAGAGGACCGTCTCCGGTTTTATGGGACAATATACAGAGTTTGGAGCTGGCTCCGGGGTAATTATTGATGATGAGGGCTATATTGTTACCAACAATCATGTTGTGGAAGAAGCCAAAAAAGTAGAGATAAAGCTAGACGATGGCAGAACTTTTCCCGCTAGCATAGTAGGCAGCGATGCCCTAACTGATCTAGCAATTCTCAAAATCCAAGCAACAGATTTGCCTTTCGCTTCTTTGGGAGATTCATCCCAGCTTGTTATAGGTGATTGGGTAGTGGCTATCGGCAATGCCTTGGGAGAGGGAATATCAGCGGCTGAGGGCATCGTCAGCCGCCTAGATGTCTCGGTAGCTCTTTCGGGAAATACCCTTTACGGTCTTATACAAACCACCACTGCCATCAATCCTGGCAACAGTGGTGGTCCATTGGTAAATATGGTTAGCGAGGTTATAGGTATTACCAGTGCCAAGATGGCTGCAGTTGGAGTAGAAGGCATGGGCTATGCCATAGGCATCAATAGTGCCAAGCCCATTATCGAAGATTTGATTCACCAGGGTCATGTGACTCGTCCCTGGCTAGGAGTTTCATTATTCACCGTAGATAGCTTCGTAGCTGAGACCAAAAACCTCTCAATCACTGAAGGGGCACTCATCATAGAGGTAGTTGCTGACAGTCCGGCAGAGGTCGCTGGATTAAGACCAGATGATGTCATCATCCACTTTGGAAGCCACGAGATAAGCAATGTTGCTGACCTCGTCCAAGCCATTCGTAATAGCCAAATTGGACAAGAGGTAGAAATAGTCTTCGTCAGAGGCAAAGATACTAAAACGACCACAACTCGGTTAATAGAAAGCCCACCTCCCCTGGAGTGAAAAAAGCACTAAACACTTAGCCAGACTACAGCAGAATATCTTAGGCTGCCACGAAATAGGAAATGGTAACAGGAAATTGGATTTAACATTAGCTGCAGCGTAAGATGACACACCAACACTAAAGCCACGGCTCCGCGAGAAAAAGAGCGAGCTATATCATGGCAGACAAGAATATTCTCGACACAATCATAATCGGTGCTGGCATCGGAGGATTAACCACTGGAAACCTCCTGGCCAAGAATGGTCAGAATGTCTTAATTCTGGAAAAGCATTTTCAGGTTGGAGGATTTGTGACCACTTACAAGCGAAAAAAGTATCCCATGGATGTGGTTCACGTGATTGGGGGATTAAGGAACGATGCTCCCATAGACAGAATATTCAGGTATCTCAATCTGTACAGCAAAGTCAAGTTTAACGAAGTGGAAAAGGTATTTATTTACCGGTTCCCCGGATATGATATTTCGTGCTACACAGACATGGAAAAGTACAGGGCTGAACTCAAGAATAAC
>JAIWBQ010000077.1:0-7935 GCA_048633745.1 bacterium | reverse complement strand
TCGTGCTGCTGGAGGCAGGGCGGATGGCGGAAATCCATAATGCCCTAGATAAGGGCAGAATCGACCTGGTCTTAATGGATATTCAAATGCCAGGGAAATCGGGTATGGAGTGGCTTGCAGAAATCGTGGAAAAGCAGCTTGCTCCAGTAGTCATGTTGACCGGGCATGGACATGTAGAGGTTGCGGTGCAGTCTATTCAGGACGGAGCGGTTGGTTATCTCTCAAAGAGCAGCTTGTCCAAAGAGAAGTTAGTGAAGGCAATCGATGGCGCACTAGGTAAATGGCAACAGATGCAGCAGAGCAAAGCCAACCAGGAGGAGTTGGAAAAACTGGCGACCATTGATGCACTTACTGGATTGAACAATCGGCGAGCAATTTTGCGCAGGTTAGATGAAGAAATCAAACATGCCAGTCGCTACGGGGAGGAACTCGGGCTGTTAATGCTGGATATCGACTATTTTAAGAGGGTCAATGACCAGTACGGGCACCTCACTGGGGACGATGTCTTAGAGAAAGTTGCCACATTAGTGCAGCAGAATATTCGGGGTACAGACACCGCGGGACGCTACGGAGGGGAGGAGTTCATCATTATCTTGTCTAAAGCCGATTTGTCCGCTGCTCTGGTTGTGGCTGAACGGATTCGAAAGGCGATTGAGATGGCTGAGATGAAGGATTCTGCAGGGAATGTGTTTGGTATAACCGTGAGCCTGGGGCTATCCAGCTATAGACCAGGTGAAGACAAACACCTTTTCATTTCTCGCGTGGATAATGCTCTTTATAAGGCCAAGGAAAATGGTCGAAACCGAGTGGAAACCGCAGCTTTAGAAGAAAAAACAAACAAAATTTTGGCTAGGAACTAGCGATTGCCTTCTCTAAATTGACTGCGATAGACTTATAGCAGCAAATCAGGGGACAGATAAAAAGGCAGGAACTTAACTCTTAGGGCATTCCTGTCTTTTACATTTTCCTGATAGCAGGAGTTGGATTTGAACCAACGGCCCTCGGAATGTAGAGCCCTTGTTCAATCTGAGCGACCATCTTTTATTCATTTTATCCTTGAGCCTTATCCCCGGTGTTACCTATGTGGTCAGCCAGCACACTTGATTGACATTTTTGTTCCTCTATGTTAAATTACTTTTGGCGTCTACTAGAAGGTAAAAGCTTAGAAAGTTAGAAAAGCGGACTGGCTAGAGCCGAGCAAAATTCTGAGAAGGAGTAGACCGGCATATAACCAGGCGGCTTTTTGCTTGTCTAAAATAAAGGAGTGCAGTAATGCCAACAGTTAATCAACTTGTTCGTAAAGGGCGGCGGAAGCTTAAAAAGCGAACTAAGGTTCCGGCATTACATCTCACTTATAATGCGATGAAAGGCCAAACCAAATGGACCCAAGGGTCGCCTCAAAAAAGAGGTGTATGCGTGCAGGTTAAGACTGTTACGCCTAAGAAGCCCAATTCGGCATTACGCAAAGTCGCTCGCGTAAGGTTAACCAATACCGCGGAGGTGAATGTTTATATTCCTGGGGAAGGACATAATCTGCAGGAGCATTCGGTAGTTTTGATTCAGGGTGGCAGGGTTAAGGATGTCCCTGGAATTCGCTACCATATTATTCGTGGCGTCTTGGATACTGAAGGGGTAGCTAATCGAAGGCAGGGACGCAGCAGGTATGGTGCCAAGAAACCGGAGAAAATAGCGGGATAGCAAATGCCAAGGAGAGCTAAGAAGGGAATAAAAAGAATGATGCCTCCTGAGGCCAAATACAACAGCGCTGTCCTGGCTAAATTTATTAATAAACTTATGCTGCGGGGGCAAAAGGCTACCGCTGAGCACATCGTCTATAATGCCTTACAGCTTGCTGGCCAGCAATTGGATAGTAATCCTAGGGAGGTCTTAGAGCAGGCAATCAAAAATGCTACGCCGCTTCTAATGGTTAAAGCACGTCGTGTTGGAGGCGCTACTTATCAGGTTCCTATGGAGGTGGAGGAAGGTCGGGGGCGCTCTTTAGCCATGAGGTGGCTCATTACTGCAGCGCGAGCTCGTAGTGGCAAATCTATGGAAGAGAAGTTAAGCGCTGAGTTAGTCGATGCCATTCAAGGTCGCGGAGCAACAATCAAGAAACGTGATGATCTTCACAGGATGGCTGAGGCTAACAAAGCCTTTGCTCATTATCGTTGGTAAGGAATGGTGTTGAAAACAGTACTTGAGGCGCAGGATAAGCTTATGTCGCGAACTTTCCCTTTAGAAAAAATAAGAAATATCGGGATCATTGCTCATATAGATGCTGGCAAAACTACAGCTACAGAGATGATTCTTTACCACGCGGGGCGTACTTATAAAATTGGAACTGTGGATGAAGGGACAGCAGTAATGGATTGGATGGAGCAGGAAAGAGAGCGAGGCATTACCATCACTTCAGCAGCTACTACTTGTCAATGGCGTGAACATTGCATCAATATCATCGATACCCCCGGGCATGTGGATTTCACCGCCGAAGTAGAACGTAGTCTCCGTGTATTAGATGGAGGGGTGGTAATTTTCGATGGTGTGGCTGGAGTAGAGGCTCAATCGGAAGCTGTATGGCACCAAGCAGATAAATACAATGTGTCTAGGGTTTGCTTTATTAACAAGATGGATAGGATCGGCGCTGATTTTTACCACACAGTGACTATGATTAACGAAAGGTTACGAGCCAAGGCATTGCCTATACAACTTCCCTTAGGAAGTGAGAACCTTTTTCGAGGCATTATTGACCTTGTGGAAAATAAGACCATTGCTTTCCCTGCTGGCCTTGATTCAGCTCAAGTGAAGGAGGCTATAGCGGAAAGCGACAAAGATATTGCGGCCAGCCACCGCCAAGCGTTAATTGAGAACCTAGCTGAGAGTGATGACCAAATTATGCTACTATACCTTAACGGGCAAGATATTCCTGTTTCCCAGCTTAAGGCAGCTATAAGAAGACTGACGATTTCTAACCACATAGTGCCCGTCCTTTGTGGCAGTGCTTTGCGGGGTAAAGGCATCCAACCATTGCTTGCTGCTATCGTGGATTATCTTCCTTCGCCTCTAGATATTCCTCCTATTCCTGCTACTAATCGTAGAAATGGAGGGGAAATCTTTTGTCGGGCGAGTGATGATGCCCCCTTTTCCGCTTTAGTGTTCAAGACAGTTTCCGACCCATTTATGGGAAGATTAACCTATATGCGTGTATACTCAGGCAAGGTAAAGGCTGGGGCACAAGTTTTCAACCCTACCGTAGATAAAAAAGAGAGGCTAGGAAGACTATATGTTATGCACGCCGATCACCGTGAGGAGATAGACAGTGCTGACACTGGGAGTATTGTAGCTACTTTAGGGCTTAAGAAAACATCGACAGGTGATACCCTCTGCGAGCCCACGCAGTCGATACTCTTTGAGCCAATACGATTTGCTGAGCCTGTGCTTTCCATGGCTGTTGAGCCAAAAAGTAAAGCTGACCAAGACAAGTTGGACGATGTCTTGGGTAAGCTTGCTACTGAGGATCCTACCTTTAAGATTTACCATGATGGGGAAACAGGTCAAACTCTCATTTCCGGAATGGGCGAACTTCACCTCGAAGTATTACTGGAACGTATGGTCCGTGAATTCGGCGTAAGGGTAAATGTTGGTAAGCCTCAGGTAGCTTATAAGGAGACAATTATCTTTTCTGTAGAATCTGAGGGGAAATTTATCCATCAATCTGGCGGTAAAGGGCAGTATGGGCATGTTTGGCTTAGGCTTGAGCCTGGTGAGCGGGGCAGCGGATTTGAGTTTCGTGATCAAATTCGAAGCGGAGCCATACCCAAGCAATTTGTTTCCCCGATAGAAGCTGGTGTTAAGACAGCTTTACAAAGTGGACCACTGGCTGGTTACCCTGTAGTAGATGTGAAGGCGACTTTGTATGATGGCAGTTTTCATGAAGTTGATTCTTCCGACTTGGCTTTCAAGATGGCAGCTTCCATAGCTATGAAGGCTGGAATAAGCCAAGCCAAGCCAAGCCTCCTTGAGCCAATTATGGAGGTGGAAATAATAACTCCAGAGCAATTCTTAAGAGATATCGTTGGCGATTTAAGCTCTCGAAGAGCTCATATTAAGGGCATTGACAGCCACGAGGATGTCTCTACTATTTGTTGTCTTGTTTCTCTAGCGGAAATGTTCGGTTTTGCTGGAGATTTGAGATCGCTCAGTCAGGGAAGGGCAACTTATACTATGCAATTTTATCGCTACGAGGAATTATCTGCTAGTTTGACTGAGCAAATTGTGGGCAGAATGAGGCGAGGTAGATGACTAATCAGAAGGTGCGCATTAAAATCAAAGGCTTTGATCACAGATTGGTTGATCAGACCGTGAGACAAATAGTGGAAGCAGTGGAACGTACTGGAGCCATAGTTGTTGGCCCAGTGCCTTTACCTACGCATATTGGAAAATTTTGCGTTATTCGCTCTCCCAATATTGATAAGGATTCAAGGGAGCAATTCGAAATCAGAACTCATAAGAGGTTAATTGATATTTTACAACCCAGTTCCAAGACTATAGATGCACTAAGTCAACTTAATTTGGCATCTGGCGTAGAGATAGACATTAAGTTATAGTTAAAGCTATGTTTTCAGGTATTATTGGTAGAAAAATAGGCATGACGCAACTATTCCCAGAAAATGGAGAGGCAGTGGCCATAACTGCCATTCAAGCAGGGCCCTCCATTGTAACGCAGGTAAAGAGCCAAGCTAAAGACGGTTATAACGCTATCCAGCTAGGCCTTGTTGCGAGCGAAGTGAAGCGATCTCACCTCACCTCCCCAGAGAGGGGGCATCTTCAGGGCTTAGACAAAGTTCGCTATCTCCGCGAATTCAGAACCGAAGATATTAGCTCAATCAATCGCGGTGATAAAGTGGATGTCGGCTTCCTAAAGTCAGGGGACCTAGTAAATGTAACTGGTTTTTCTAAAGGCAAGGGCTTTGCTGGTGTGGTGAAGCGATATCATTTTGCTGGTGGGCCGAAAACCCATGGTCAAACTGACCGCCATCGTGCCCCCGGTTCGATTGGCGCTACCACATTTCCCGGTCGGGTGTTTAAAGGAAAGCGTATGGCGGGGCATATGGGGAATAAGCAGGTAAGAGCGCACAATCTCGAAGTGATTCAGGCTGACCAAGATCGCAATTTACTTTTAGTGAAGGGGGCGGTACCTGGGGCTAATGGTGGGCTGTTAATCATTAAGAAGGCAAGGTAGTAAGTAATGCAAGTGCCAGTTTATAGCTCAACCGGTGAACTTGTTGACCAAGTGGAGGTTAGTGAGGGTATTTTTGGCCTCCCATTTAATGAGGCAGTAGTTCATCAGGCAATGGTAAGACAACTAGCCAATAGACGACAAGGTACTGCATCTACTAAAGCAAGGGGCGAAGTTCGTGGGAGCACAGCGAAACTCTATCGCCAAAAGCACACTGGCAGGGCACGAAGGGGGAATGTAAAATCACCCCTACTGAGGGGGGGTGGGGTAGTTTTTGGCCCTAAGCCACGCTCCTATCGCCAATTAATGCCCAGGAAAATGAGGAGGCTGGCTTTGAAATGCCTTCTCTCCGCTAAGGTTAGAGATGGGAATATAAAATTGATGCAGGGGCTTGAGTTTAAGGAACCAAAAACAAAGGATATGATTAATGTCTTAGCATCGCTTGATGTTGCTTCCCCCGTTTTAATCCTTACTGCTCAGTCTACGCCCACTGTGGTCAAATCAGCGGCTAATTTAACCAACGTCAAAGTGCTACCTTCAGCTCTAATTAATGTATTGGACTTACTTTCTTATAAAATAGTAATAGCTACTGTGCCTGCAATACGCAACATTGAGCAAATTTGGGGATAGGTGAATATGCATTTTTACGAGATTTTGCGGCGTCCTTTAATTACGGAGAAGGCTACTTTGCTGAAGGAAGAAGATAAATATGCCTTTAAGGTAGCCAGTGAGGCTACAAAGCCTCAGATCAGGGAAGCAGTGGAGCGGGCTTTTAAAGTGAAGGTGTTCAAGGTGAATATAATGACAGTTCCGGGGAAGACAAAAAGGTTTGGCAGGCGGCAAGTAACTAGCTCGCCTTGGAAGAAGGCAATAGTTACTTTAGAGCCAGGACACAAAATTACTCTATTCGAGGGTGTTTAATGGGATCAGTTCTTAAGTGGAGAAAGAAGAAGATGTCGAAGCATCAGCATAAGAAGCTTCTCAAGAAGACGCGCTGGCAAAGGACACATAAATGAGGTGTGATTCGTGGGGCTAAAGACTTATAATCCAACTTCTCCAGGCAGGAGATATATGGTACGTGTCACTTTTGAGGAGTTGACCAAGGTAGCTCCTGAGAAATCTTTGCTTGTGCCATTGAAAAAGAAGGCAGGACGCAATAGCCGAGGTGTAATAACAGTGCGACACCGCGGTGGTGGAAGTAAACGCAAGCTTCGCATTATCGACTTCAAAAGGAATAAAATCGACATCCCAGGTAAAGTAGCTTCTATCGAATACGACCCCAATAGGTCAGCTCGAATTGCCCTGCTTCATTATGCTGACGGGGAGAAGCGCTATATCCTTGCCCCTTTGGGTCTTAACATAGGTGATATTATAAAGGCAGGGGAGGGCGCTGAGATAAAACTTGGGAATGCTTTGCCATTGGATTCCATTCCTGTGGGAACCTTAGTGCACAACGTTGAGATTGAGTCAGGTAAAGGAGGACAGCTTGTTCATAGCGCAGGAACTGCTGCCCAAATTATGAGTAAGGATGACAAGCATGTCGTGCTTAAACTCCCTTCAGGGGAGTTACGCAAATTTCAGCACAGGTGTTGGGCTAGCATTGGTCAGATAGGCAATACTGACCACGAAAATATTGTGTTTGGGAAAGCTGGTGCTAAAAGGTGGTTAGGCGTGCGCCCTTCAGTCAGGGGGTCTGCTATGACTCCTCGTGATCACCCACATGGGGGTGGTGAGGGCAGGGCTCCACGAGGAATGCCACCCAAAACACCTTGGGGGAAGCCTGCTTTGGGCCGCAGGACGCGTGGACGCAAGAAGCCATCAGACAAGATGATCATTAGACGGAGGAAGTAGAATGTCACGATCGCTTAAAAAAGGTCCTTTTTGCGATGCTAAATTGCTTAAGAAAATAGAAGCGCTCAATAGTTCTGGTGAGAAGACAGTGCTAAAGACCTGGTCTCGTGCCTCCACCATTTTCCCTCAGATGATAGGCCATACCATTGCTGTGTATAATGGCAGGAAGCATGTGCCTGTTTTTATCACTGAGAATATGGTGGGGCACAAGTTAGGGGAATTTGCTCCCACGCGGACATTTAGAGGACATATCACTAAGGCCAAAATAACTGTGGTGAAGAGATAAGAGATGAAGGTAAGAGCTGTGGCTAAGGATGTCGGCATTTCAGCCCAGAAAGTTCGTTTAGTGATGGACATGGTTAGGGGTAAAAAAGTTGACGAAGCTTTAACTATTCTTCGCTTTTTGCCTACCCCGGCAGCCAAAGCCGTAGCTAAGCTAATTAAATCGGCATCTGCCAATGCTGAAAACAACTTTCAAATGTCCCCTGCTGATCTTAAAATCACTGATATCTATGCTGATAAAGGGCATACCCTAAAGAGGTTTCGCCCACAGTCGAGAGGGAGAGTGAGTCCAATCCTAAAGCGGTCTAGCCATATTACAGTTTTCGTTAAGGAGGAGGGATAATCTTGGGACACAAAGTTCACCCTTATGGTTTTAGACTGGACGTAAGTCAAGATTGGCAAGCTAAGTGGTATGCTAAGAAAAACTATGCTCGTTTTTTGCTATGTGATTTAAAGCTTCGCAGAGCTCTCGAACAAAGATGTTCCGGGGGAGGTGTTGCTCGGGTAGAAATTGAACGACCAGGGGATGAGGTATGCCTAACTTTGTACTCAGCTCGGCCTGGCAT
>JAIWBQ010000076.1:0-8737 GCA_048633745.1 bacterium | reverse complement strand
TAATCTCTGGACCGCTAGGTATTCCCTATGCCAAGCAGTTGGGCGAGCTTGAAATACCTGCGGCTTCGGTAGGTATCAACGTTGAATCGCAGAAGGACGGCTTCTGGGACGCGACCGAAGGCTACGGCAACTACGAGACGACCCTGAATACCTATGCCAAGGACGTAGCCATAACAGAGAAAACCATCCCATTCGTCGATGCCTTTATAGAGAAGGTGGGACAGACCCCGACATACAATGCCGGTACCTACGATGCTATCTACGTATTGAAAGAAGCTATCGAGCGGGCTGGAACCTTGGATTCGGATGCCGTTGTTGCCGAACTTGAAAAGACAGACTTACTGGGGACCCAAGGCAGAATTGTCTTCATGGGAAGAGATACCGAGACTCCTCACGATGTAACCTATGGCCCAGGCTACGTAACAGGCATTGCCACCCAGTGGCAGGATGGAGAGATGAAATCCGTCTGGCCAATGCTGATGCCAGGCGACTGGGAAGGCCTAATGTATGAGGGCACCGTCTTCTGGGAGATACCGCCGCGGGTAATTGAAAGATTTGCATCATAACGACAGGGCTATAAAGTAGGTACTCTCTGAGAACCTTCATTCGGGGACTCCAGGGGGCTGATGCGACCTGGGGTCCCCGCAAAACGGAGTCAAGTGGATTTTTCAGGAGGACTGCTTAACTCAGCTAGGGCATGATCGAAGGGATCTTAATTAATGGACTAGTAAGGGGAGGTGTGTATGCCCTCCTCGCCGTTGGCTTTTCTCTTATCTTTGGGGTAGCTAGAATGATAAATCTAGCTCATA
Organism: bacterium; assembly: GCA_048633745.1. Taxonomy (GTDB): domain Bacteria; phylum Chloroflexota; class Dehalococcoidia; order GIF9; family AB-539-J10; genus JAIWBQ01. Next base: position 7,928 of record JAIWBQ010000076.1, on the reverse strand, counting down.
CCTCATTTTACATGCTGGCAGCCTATGGCATATATACCTTTGCCAATGTGCTTGGTCTGCCGCCAATCTGGTCAATTGTTCTGTCTCTAGTCATTACTACTCTGTTGGGACTCTGCACCTATAAGTTGTTCCTTGACCGAGTACGTGAGCACCAGGTAACCGTCATGCTGATAACCCTTGCCCTAGCCATAGTTTTTCAAGAGTGTATGGTTTTAGCCTTTGGCGGTCACTATCTTGGAGCACCGAGCTTTATTTCAGGATATTGGGAAATAATCGGCGTTAAAGTTTCCTATCAACATTTGTTGATATTTGGCACAGTCTTAGTCGTGCTTCTCAGTATATGGGCGCTTTTGTCAAAGACATCTTTAGGAGTTGCCATTAGGGCTACAGCTCAGGATAGCGAAATTGCCAATCTAATGGGGATAGACGTCTCGAGAATACTCCTGCTAACTATGGGTATAGCAGTAGCGCTGGCAGCTGTTGCTGGTATCGTAGTGGCCCCAACGTTGGTCCTTGAACCCCGTATGTGGATGCATCCACTTGTAATGGTCATGGCAATTGTTGTCCTGGGAGGGTTGGGAAGCGTTAAGGGAAGCTTTGTTGGAGCTTTTATCCTGGGATTCGTTGAGGTTCTGGTTGTTTTCTTAATCCCTGCAGGCGCCTTTCTGAAAGGAGCGATTGCCCTGTTAGTTATGGTAGTAATACTTTTGGTCAGGCCTGAAGGGCTATTTGGTGTAGCTTTTGAAGAGGAGCGATTATAATTGATAAGACGGCTGTTTAAAGATTTCCAAGGCGATGTAGTGGCTGTTCCGGGGAGGCTGATAGCCTTAATTTTCTTTTTACTCCTATTAATCGTCCCCCTTGCTACAGAAGAGCCCTATATCCTTCGCACTCTCATCTTTGCCAATATCTATGTTATTTTCGCCGTCAGTTGGGACTTTATATCTGGCTACACCGGCCTGATAAATTTCGGTCATGCTCTCTTCTTCGGAGTCGCCGCCTATACCACGGCTCTGCTGAATTTAAAGCTAGGTTTACAACCTTGGGCAACAATACCTATTGGGGCTTTGGTTGCGGTGCTAGCTGGATTGATTGTGTGTCTACCGGCATTGAGGCTAAGAGGCCCTTACTTTTCCCTTGTCACTTTAGCTTTCCCTCTCATCCTCCTCGGGGTCGTTTTTGCTTTTACCGATTTCACCGGTGGCGAGCTGGGTCTCTCCGGCCTTGCTCGTATTTCCGACTCCCGTACGGTTGATTATTATATCTCGGTGCTTGTTATGCTCAGCTCGGTGTTCATAATGTGGAAGCTTACCGACGCCAAGAGCAGCCTTGTTAGATTGGGCCTTATTCTACATGCAATTCGTGAGGATGAGATTGCAACTCGCGCCAGCGGAATCAACACGGTGAGATATAAGCTGCTTGCTTTCGCCATAGGCGGTTTTTTTGCTGGAGTTGCCGGGGGATTCTATGCCCACTTTATGAGAATTGCTGGACCTTCAACTTTAGACCTTTTCCTGTCCTTCCAAGCAATAATATGGACGGTTTTTGGCGGAATCTGTAGCATTTATGGACCAGTAGCCGGAGTCTATATTCTCTATCCTCTTACGGAGTTCTTGCGTGTCGTGCCCGAGCTACGAATCTTAATCTCCGCTGTCATAGTGGTATTGATCCTTCTATTCATGCCCGAAGGGATTGCCGTGTGGGTGAGAGATAAGATTGAAAAGGAATGCCCTCGTTGCAAGTTAACTAATGCAGCATTCCGATCTACCTGCAGAGCCTGCGGTACTGCTTTACACTGAGCGCAGCTAATCTATAAACCTAGATATGTCTTCCTGATAGTCTCGTCTTTAAGCAACTCTTGAGCTGTTCCATGGGCAATTATATGCCCCCTTGACATGACGTAATTTCTTACTGCTAGATCGAAGACAAAACTAACGTCTTGTTCAGCTAAAAGAACAGTAACTCCTAACTCATGATAAATCTCTTCTATGCGTTTAAATAAGTCCTCTTTCAGTATTGGAGCAAGTCCACTCGAGGGTTCGTCGACTAATAGAAACTTAGGCTGATGCATTAGCGCCCTTCCGATAGAAAGCATTTGTCGTTCCCCACCGGATAACGTACCCGATATTTGGTTTTTCCTCTCTCTCAATCTTGGAAATAATTCATAAACCTTGGCGAAATTATTGTTTACTTCTCTTTTATCTTTACAAAGATATGCGCCAGCCAGTAAGTTATCTCTGACTGTCATTTCAGCAAACGGCCTACCTCTCTCGGGGCAGAGAATTAAGCCCCTCCTGGCTATTTCGGACGCCGACAATTTTTCAATACTCTCGCCTTCGAATTCTATGCTCCCTTCAAAGGTTATATTCGCCTGTCTTGTTCCTTTCAATACTTCTTTTTCCCATTTTATCAATCCGGCTATAGCTCGAAGCAGAGTGGTCTTTCCAGCACCGTTAGGACCAACAAGCCCGACCAATTCTCCTTTATCAACCTTCACGCTCGCTTCATCTAACACCATAGCGGTGTCATAACGAACAGTTAGGTTTTTTACTTCAAGCAACGAGCACCTCTTTCCCGGTATATGCTTGGATTACGCTTTCATTCTTGGCTATTTCTTTTGGAGTGCCTTGAGCAATAACTTCGCCAAAATTAAGGACGATTAGTCTATCGACTATCTTCATGAGTTCAGTCAATTTATGCTCTATTATAAGCATTGCTGGCCCTTCACTATGAAGTCTGCCGAATCTACCTCCTTTGTGCAATCTTTTGATTGATTTAGCCACAAGCTCCGTTTCTGCGGGATTCAATCCGCCAAATGGCTCGTCTAGCATAAGCAACTCCGGCTCGGTAGCGATTGCCCGAGCTACCTCCAATCGCTTCAAATCACCGTGGGACAAGACAGAAGCTGGCTCAAGAGCAAGATCAGCAATTCCCACGAACTCTAAGGCATCCCGTGCTTTTACTTCCAATCTTTTGACCCATTCCCCCCGCTTACTTACCCTGGGACAGAGGCATCCTACCATGACATTGGCGATGATGGGTAAACGACGAAATGGCTTAACCACCTGGAAAGTCCCCACTATCCCCCTCTGTACAACATCCCAAGGACGGCGCCTTGTGATATCTTCACCTTTAAATCTGACTTTCCCTGAATCAGGCTTCAATATGCCAAGTATGCACCGTATAAGAGTGGTCTTTCCAGCACCGTTGGGACCAATAAGTCCGACTATTTCATCTCTCTCTATTCGAAAGCTAACCTCATTAATTGCAACTAGACCACCAAAGCTTTTGGTTAACTTTTCCACTTCGAAAAAAGGCGGCATTTCAAACCTCCTCTTCCTCTCTTAGCTCCCTACGAGATACCTTGCCGACGTCCGTTTTAGGCACCTCACCTCTAAATTCAATGATTTTAGGAATTTTATAGTGAGCCAATCTTTCCTGACAGTATTTGATAATCTCCTCTTCCGATAACTTCCCTCTTGCCTCTGTTTCCAGGACTACCATTGCCTTAACGTTCTCCCCTACCTTTGGGTCTGGAATGCCAACAATACCTGCTTCTTTAATTTGAGGATGACTTGTTAAAACCTCCTCTACCTCTCGAGCAAAGACGGCATAACCCTTATATTTAATCATGTCCCTTTTTCTATCGTAGAAATAGAAATAACCTTCTTCGTCCCTTCTTACCATGTCGCCAGTTCTAAGCCATATTTCGCCACCTATTTCCACAAGCATGCTCTTAGTTTCTTCTGGTTTATTCCAATACCCCCCCATTATCTGTGGCCCCCTGAGCAATAGTTCACCTACCTCCCCAACGGGGAGAAACTCATTACTTTCAGGGTCAACTACGACAGCCATAGTGTTGGGTAGAGGTATCCCAAACGAACCAACCTGTGGTCTGCCATAAGGGCTAATAGTAGCTACCGAGCTGGTCTCCGTCATCCCGTATCCTTCATGGATTTTAACACCTGTTCGTCTCTCCCAGCCCCTGGCAGTATCCTCAAGAAGGACATCAGCACCGGAGATAAGAATCTTGAAGCGCTTCCAATTCACTCTATTGATTCTGTCATAATCTCTTAGAGCTTCATACAAGGCTGGAACACTATAGAATACCGTTGCCCTGTGACTCTCTATGGCATTTAAAATGTCATCAAGATCGGGAGTGGAAAATATCACCAGGGTACTGCCTCTAACTATACCACCCAGCATAACCACCACCTGACCATAAATATGATAGAACGGCAAATAAGCTATGTCGACTTCTTTGCCATCCTCAAGGATGGGTGCCAAAAAAGCTCGTGTTAAGGACTCGCCAGCTATTAGATTGTAGTGAGTTAGCATAGCACCTTTCGGCAATCCCGTGGTCCCTCCAGTATAGGGAAGCGTCGCTAAATCTTCCTTAGAGTTGAACTCGATTTTTGGTGGATTCGGCGGATATTTCTTAATTAATTCTTGGAATTGATAAAAACCCTCTCTTTCAAAGATCTCAGCGGGTGGCGCTGACATTTTTTGATATACGCCGCGGAGCATGCTTCTCGCTAAGAATTTTTTCAAGCGTGGCAAGTACTCAGCAATGTTAGTTAAAATAACTCTTTCTAACTTAACCTCTGCCTTTTCAACATGGTCATAAAGAATATCCTGACAGATAAGAGTCTTAGCCCCACTGTCTTCAATTTGATGTTTAATTTCGGGAGAAACATAAACAGGGCTAATCGGAGTTAAGGTGGCTCCGACTTCAAGCGCTCCGAAATAGGCTATGATAAATTGAGGGGAATTCAGAAGCAATAAGGCAACCTTATCCCCTTTCTTAACCCCCAAATCATGTAGCGCAGTAGCAAATCTATCAACCTCTTCCTTTAACTGCCGATAACTTATCTTTGCACCATAAAATATTAAGGCAGTCTTGTTTCTCCATTTCTCCATCGCTTCGCCAAAAGCTTGGGGCACGGATTTATCTGGTATATCAACATCAGCAGGAACCCCTTCAAGATAGAACTGTAACCATGGTCTTTCTTCCTTAGTTTCGGCTTCCATAGTGCCACCTCCCACTTTTTCTTAAACAAATTATGCAGGATATTTCCTGGTAAATTCTCATGAGCGACTCGCTCTATATGTGACAGGTAACAAAAGGGTAGATATCAGCCTCTGCTCTTTCCTGTCCTGAATATTTTACTCCCACACACGAGGTACACATCCTGAGTCGCCAGCCTCCCGTTCTTCATAGTTATAACCTTAGCATCCTTTATTTCTCTTCTCGGTTGGCACTCCACAAGCAGACTGGTATCAGTCTGCCTCACCTTTTGATATGAACAATAAATCATTCCCTTCGGCAATGTCAATAGTCACGCAGGAATAGCGACTGACGGTTTACTCTGTATGAGAGCAACGAATACTTGTTTTGTCCAGTCAAGCAACAATTGTCCATGCAGTGTAGTTTATTGCTACAATTATCATCGGCGAGGTTACAGATTTAAATGGTCAGACTGAAAGCCATCTCAGAAGTTCTACCTATGGTAACCCCAGTTCTACCGGGGACAGACGGTGAAGGTCAGCATCGTGCTCAAGGAGGGAGAAAGCGCCACACCTGAGGAAATCATTGAGTTTTGCCGGGAACGACTGGCTCGCTACAAGGTGCCTAAGCTGGTGGAGTTCCGAGAGGAGTTGCCCAAGTCTCTCATTGACAAGATCTTGCGCCGGATATTGGCGGAGGAGGAAAAGGCGAGGAAGGAAACTCAGTGATCATGTGCAAAGAGCGTCAAGATACTGGTTGCCATCATAGATATAAGCAGAGATGCTAGCAAACAAAGGCATCGAGACAATTCCCTTAATACGGGCGGCGATTTCTTGCCACCTTGAGGCTCCATACTGAGGAATGTCTAGCAGAGGTAGAAACACAGTGGTGTAGCGATGCTTTACACAGGTTTGGATTTGCATAGGAGTTTCTCTTACATCACGACCATGAACGATAGAAGTTACCCAGTAATGGGGAGATAGCAGAGTTTCTTAAAGGGTTCGACGATACCATGGAAGCAGCGATTCGAAGCTAGCCCCAGTTGGTATTGGCTTCACGATAGCTTAGAAGATGCGGGTTTCGATGTTAATACATCAGGTGGGCAGTGAGACGCCGCTCGATGTTTTGGGAGCTCATTTGAGCAAAACCGTTGCCACAACATGGTGCCCCTGCCCTCCTGGCCAAACCCGTATCAAGTATGATGGGACCTTCTCCTAAAGAGTGAACCCGCATCTAAACGCCAATTTGAGAGCCAAGAAGAAAGAGGCTGGGGGCTGCCTACCGGTGTGGTAGTGAAATAAAGAGATGGATTACTGGAGCCACTGACTAAAAGAATATGGTATGTTGTTCAGGCTTTATGCAGTGACTGGCTCGAACCTCACTCAACCACAATATAGCGATTCTCTCCTGCGCCCAAGCCGTGCTTTAGAGCTGCAATGATCTGAGGTGACTGCCAGGGATCCGCCACCAGCTTGTTATCAGCCTCATAAGTCAAGAGTGCCCTCATTGCTTCGACATCGATAGCAACAAGATCTCCAGAAGCAAGCACCAGTCCAGGCTCCACCAATTGGCCCTTTTCAGGACCACCGGAAACAAAGGCTTTTCTGCCATCCATGATTATGAGATTCGGTTGCCAGCACAGGCTGAGTTCCGTAATCTTCTGTTCTAGATGGCGAGCGTGAAGAGCACGCCGCTCGCCGGGGTGCATAAAGCCTACGGCAAGCTTCAGCGCGCCGGAAAATCGTGCGATTCTATGTGTCCTCATGCAGGGTAAATATAGTATCTTGTCGGCTTCGTAGGCTGAGCGTGGCATAGAGACCGAGTGCAGATAGCCGCCACCAACCTTAATCCTCACCCACTCTTCAGGCTTATCTTCAAACGCAACGATCTGCACACCCAAATGGTGCGCCAATTCGAACAGGCCTAGTTTCTGGAACACTTTCCTGGTAGGTCTCCAAACCCCTCCGGAGCTTTCGCCTATAGTAATCTTTGCTCCTGATTCCAAGAGGAGTTCAACTACCGCACACAGAAAGGCTAGGTCGGTAGAGCCAGGATATGGGTCTGGGCTGTTGAAATTTGGCTTTAGTAGAATCTTGTCGCCTCTGTCAATAGCCTGCCCCAAGTGACCCAGCAAAGCGATGACTCTATCAATAGAAGCCTTAATATCTTCACCTGCCATCACCTTCGCTACCACAGCTTGGCCATTACTGCACCACGGATTGACAGCGCGGGGCTTCGGTGCAACGAGCGGGGTATTCTTCGGCGGCCTATCGGTAAGGAAGTGATAGGCCCCGACAACCTTATCACCGAAACTTGCCATTTGAGTTCCTTTGTGCGATCAGCAATTTTTGAGACCCTTTGTAATACGGATTATGAGTCGATTTATATTCTAATCAAAGCCATACCACTTGGCTACTTTGTCCAATGTTTCCCTTTCTGAGCGAAATTGATTTATGGGGTCATCCCAGTTAGGATAGCCGATAGCTATTCCAAGCACAATGAGCTTGGAATCTGGTATTCCCAGCATATTTCTCAATACACCAGGATGGTCAACAGCCTGTATTTGAGGAATGGTTCCCAACCCGTATTTGGTAGCCAGTAGCATGATGCTCTCAGCTACCAAACCGCAATCCAATATAGGCCAGACATTTAACCTATCGCTCTGAAAGTAGAAGGAGCGATCAATGTAGATATATATGACAATGGGAGCTTCAAACAGTTTTAGACCTTGCAATTGCCACCATCTCCTTTTTTCCCTATCCTCCCTTTTTATTTCCTTTACTTCGAAAACCTTCATGCCTAAAGCACGACGACGGGAATCGTAGGGTTCCGGAAATTCTCGAGGGCGAGGGAGGTCGGGGTTAGGTTGTTCTTCTACCCTCTCAATGAAGGCTTGTGTTATTTCCTCCAGCTTCTCCCC
>JAIWBQ010000075.1:0-3171 GCA_048633745.1 bacterium | reverse complement strand
TCACCCAACCTATGTTAAGAACAACGGATAAGTCAACACCATTTTCATCCATGCTGTCAATTAACTCCTCTGAAGTTACCAATTTTGCTTTTGGCTGAGAATAAAGTAACGAGAAGCAAGGATCGCGTTTAATATATTCATCACGTTTTCCTCTTATCCAAGGGGGGAATATGTGGGTATGAAAATCTATAACCACTGGAACATTATACCTAGATTGCCTTAACTTCTTCAATACAAAATTTTAGAGGTCGTTTAGCACCCCCGACTTGTCATTCTCAGCCCTTTGCTCCCTGTCATCCTGAGCCGAAGCCCTGAGCAGAGCAAAGGGCTGAGAGGAAGCTGACACCGCTCAGGACAGGCACGGCGAAGAATTTAAGCCTTTCGCTAGCGCTCAGGGTAACACAACAAACAATTTCAATTTTTGTATAAACACCGTAGACATAGAGGTTATACTAGTTTACAATTTAATCCAATAACAGATGCCAGATAATATCCAAGTATCCCCTGAAGGTGCCCCTATAACGAACAAATTCAATTTGGCTGTGGCAGAGCTCAAGGTAATGGCTAAAAAGCTGCGTCGCCATGTAATCACTATGATAGCCACAGCGGGCAGCGGACACCCCGGCGGTTCTCTATCAGCAGCCGACATCGTCACTGCGCTTTATTTCAAAGTCTTGCGCTATAATCCACAGAATCCAGCGTGGCAAGACCGTGACCGATTTATATTGAGTAAGGGACATGCTGCCCCACTTTTATATGCTGCACTCGCTGAAACTGGTTACCTTCCTGTGGGAGAACTGGCAACATTAAGAAAGTTAGATAGCCGACTTCAGGGACACACTGATAGAAATTTCACCCCTGGAGTAGAAATGTCAGCCGGCTCTCTAGGTATGGGCTTGTCTTTTGCCATTGGCGTTGCCCTAGCCGCAAGGCTAGACTCAAAAGATTATCGGACCTATGTTCTCCTCAGCGATGGCGAGTGTGAGGAGGGGCAAACTTGGGAGGCAGCTCTCTCAGCAGCTCATTTTAAATTAGATAATCTAACAGCCATAGTTGACTGTAACCAAATACAGCTTAGTGGCTGGACGCGAGATATTATGAATCTCGAGCCTTTTACCCAGAAATGGCAAGCTTTTGGCTGGCATACTATTGATGTAGACGGCCATGACTTTGACCAAATCCTGGCCGCTTTCCAGGAAGCTGAAAAGATAAAAGGCAAGCCGACTGCTATTATCGCCCGCACCATTAAAGGCAAAGGGGTTAGCTTTATGGAAAATAACGTAGCCTTTCATGGCAAGACACCTACCCCAGAAGAAGCAGAAAGGGCGCTGAAGGAGCTAGAGTAAGCATGATGTAAGTATCCATACGAGAAACCTAGGTCACGACTTTGGTAGAGCTAGGCAGAGAAAATCCCAATATCGTTGTCCTGGATGCCGATTTGTCGCCTTCAACGATGACCAGTTTTTTTGCCCGAGAGTTTCCTGAGCGTTTCTTCGACTGTGGTCTGGAAGAGCAAAATATGGTTGGCATAGCTGCTGGCTTGGCTGCTTCGGGGAAAACCGTCTTTGCCAGCACCTTTGCTGTCTTTGTTGTCTGTCGCTGTTTTGACCAATTGAGGCTATGCCTCTCCCAGCCGAATCTAAATGTCAAAATCGTAGCTACTCATAGTGGCATCAGCGTGGGTGAGGATGGCATTTCACATCAGGCAATTGAAGATCTAGCCCTGTGTTGTGCTCTTCCTAGCTTCACCGTGGTCGTCCCCGGAGATGCTATAGAGGCTGCTGGGGCAGTAAAGGTAGCTGCGAACACCTACGGACCTTTTTATATCAGATTAAGTCGCCCTAAAACACCACTTGTTTACTCCGAGAACTATCTCTTCACCTTGGGTAAGGCAGTAACCATGAGGCAAGGCAGCGATGCTACCATCATAGCCATGGGCATTATGGTAGCCAAGGCTTTAGATGCATCGGATATCCTAGCAAGGCAAGAGATAGATTGCCGTGTAATCAACATGCATACGCTCAAGCCCTTAGATGAAGAAGCCATACTCAAAGCAGCCTCAGAGACAGGCGCTATCGTTGTCGCTGAAGAGCACTTAGCCCATGGCGGCTTAGGTAGCCGAATTGCCCAGGTAGTCGCAAAAGAAAGACCAGTGCCTATGGAATTCGTCAACCTCAAAGACAGCTATGCCATCTCAGGCAAAGCTAATGAACTGCTTCAAAGATATGGGTTAACTGCCCAAGATATTGAGGGGGCTGTGAAGTCGGCGATCAAGAGAAAGTAAGAGCTCGAGTAGAGGCACACTCAAGCAAAGCTAGGCATATCATTATGTCTAGAACGGCAAAAAGGCTGAAAGGTTTACAGAGTCCTGGGGAAAACATTAGTAATATGGCATGCTAACGCCCCTCTTTTCGGTTTGATTCCCGTTATAGCAATATGCATCTTGAAATCAGCCTGCCTTACTATATTAGTTGAACAATCTGGATAGCTGTGCAACACTTGCTTTCAAGGTTGCCTTCTTGTTTCTAACCTGCCATTGGGAAAGCCGTTGATTTTCCAAAGCAGAATAGCTGACCTGCGGGTGAGGCTTTCCACTTAGGCCAAGGCGATACTAAGGTAGGACTCGTTGACCGCGCTTCTTATAAGAGGCTAAACTATTATTGATTATGCAAATCATGAAGCATGGAGCTCCCATTCTTATAGCTAAAACATTGGCCTTCCCGCTGGTAGCTTATGCCAGGGAAAAGAGAGATGCCACATAGCAATAGTAGAAGTAGTAGCTCAGCATCAAAATAGAGCAAGGTTCACTATGAATTCTAAGGGAGGCAAACAGATTTGGCTGCATGACTTCGAACCGAGGCGGGATTGCTTTCGTGCGGAAGTCTTGAGCGGCCTGCGAAAACCACAAAAGGAACTACCTTCTAAGTATTTTTATGATGAGCAGGGATCTTATCTGTTCGGGCGTATATGCATGCTTGATGAGTACTATATTCCACGCACGGAAGGGTCTATCATGCAGGCCCACATTGAAGAAATAGTTGAACTGCTTGGCCCAAGCGTTCTCCTTATTGAGTACGGCAGCGGAAACGGCGATAAAACGCGCATCCTTTTGGACCACCTGCGGAAGCTGGCAGCCTATGTGCCGATCGATATTTGCCGGGAGCTGCTGCT
>JAIWBQ010000074.1:0-3964 GCA_048633745.1 bacterium | reverse complement strand
TAAAGTCATGGAGTTGGCGTGCTGGGATGGGGCTCAGTTAGGATAGGTAGATAACTAATATAAATTTTGACTCTGATGTCATCATTCTTATCGTATGAGGCCATTTATTAAGGGAAGTTCGAGGGGGCCTTGCCCCCTAACACCTTGAGCAGTTTCTGAGCGTTGGCCCCCAAGATTCTAGCTTTATCTTCTTCAGGAAGCTCCGAAGACTGGATTTGGGCAAGCACTCGATTCTGATGGATAAGGGGATAGTCAGTACCAAAGAGGATCTTATCACTGCCGATGATTTGACTCACCTGCTTAAAAATCTGGGGCTGGTAAAGAAAAACGGTGGCTGCAGTATCAAAGAAAACGTTGGTGAAACTCTTGTCCACCTCAGGCATCAAGGCGTAGAAAGGCAAACCACCACCCCAATGAGCACAAACTATTTTCAAATCAGGGAAATCCAGAACGAAAGAATAGAGGATATCAGGAGTTATGCTGCCTTTGCCAGTATACTGATGCCCTACTGGCTCAGAAGAGTGTGTCAGAAAAATCAAGTCATGCTTTAGAGCTGCCTCAACTATAGGCTTCAGCATTGTCTCATCAGTGAGATCGAAGCCCTGCGTATCAGACCTCAATTCGCCAATTCCCTTAGCTCCTGCCTTAGCACAGCGTTCCAGCTCGGCTATAGCAGCATCTCCTGCCTTGGGTTGAATAGCACAAAAGCCAACAAGCCTTTTAGGATAGCGCGATATAGAATCTAAAATGTAATCGTTTGTTTCCACACAAAGTTCATGGCTGACCCAGCCAGCGTTAAGAACGACGGACAAATCAATCCCGGCTTCATCCATACTGGCAACTACTTCTTCAGCCGTTGCCATCTTGGCTTTCGGCTGGGAATAAAGCAAAGAAAAGCAAGGATCGCGCTTGATATATTCATCCCGTCTTTCCTTTAGCCAAGGGGGAAATATGTGAGTATGAAAATCTATAATCATCTAAGGCATTATACCCAAACGACTAAAAATACTAAAATCCAAATCCTAAGAATTAGCCAAGTTAGTATAAAACACTTGTGGAACTGATAGACACTGTTTACATATAAGGCTATCTCCCTTAAGCTATAGATGAAGTCGCGAAAGGAGATGCTTTATGTCGTTTCGCTCCACATTTGGCACGTTCAATGGCTCTCGAGGCTGTGTTACATCTAGGTCTTTATCCTGACCCGGCACAACAATCCGGTAAGTGCCACATACCCTGATACCGGGTCAACTGGCGTGTCATCAGTCAGCATGTTCTCAGAAGCTTCCTCCCAGCCGTGGGGAACAGAAATCATGCCCGGCATCACTTCATCACTGACCTTAGCTTTGATCTCCAGGCTCCCTATCTTAGTTTCGATGATCATGGGTTCAGCATCGGTAATTCCATATTTGGTCGCAGTATCAGGATGGATCTGGGCCACAGGCTCTGGATTTCGGCGGCGCAGCCTGTCCAGGTGGCGGTGCTCCGAGTGGTAATATTCGTCCTCCCTGGTCCCAGTAGTCAACATCAGAGGAAATTGTCCGAAAAGCTCCGGGGTGCTGGGTGGACTCTCCCTGGGCTCAAGATAAGTGGGTAGCGGATCAATCCCAATCTCTGCCAGTAGATCGGAGTAAAGCTCGACTTTGCCCGATCGAGTCCGGAACCCCTCTTGCTTGTACTGACGTTCGCCCGGGATGGCCTGGGGATGGATGTAACCTTCAGGATACAACTCCAGGATTTTCTTGACACTCAACCCGGACCGCTCGTAGCAGTAATCTACTATCTCCTCGTCACTCTTCCAGGGAAAGTACTGCTCGTATCCCATATGTCTGGCCAGACTGAGCCAGAATTTGGAATCAGGCCAGGATTCCCACTGCGGCTCGATTACCGGTCTGCGCAGAAACCAGCCACGCCAAGTGACAGGCGCCAGCTTTTCCAAGAATGTGCAAGCTGGGAGCACAATATCAGCCATCTGAGCTGTGGCTGTCATAAGGACATCCAGAACTACTAGAAAATCGAGCTTGTCCAGAGCCTTTCTCACTTTTGACGCATTGGGCCAGGTAACAGCGGGATTCGCCCCTGCTATGATTACATTTCTGAGTTGCTGGGGTTTATCTAGTACCAGGTCTCCCCAATTCACAATGCAATCATTAAAAAACCGCAGGGCGCTATATATCGGGTATTTGGCTACCGTTGGCTTCTCTAGCCCTCGCATCAGTTTTGGGAGTCCAATAGATCTCACAGGGAGACGGAACCACTTTAAGTCCCCGCCGGGCACCTGTATATTACCAGTTATGGCAGATAGTATTGCCAGGGAGCGGATATTGTGAAAACCGCACTGGCACTGGTGGAGCTTGAAACCGCATTGTATGGAGGCAGGCTTGTTGCTGGCATATATTCGAGCGATTTTCTTAATATCTTCCGCTGCTACCCCGGTGATTCGCTCAGCCTCTTCTGGCGTATGCTGCCTAGTGTGCTCCATCAGTTTGTCGAAGCCTACAGTCCAATTCTCAACGAATTCTCTATCATAGAGATGTTCCGAGATTATGGTATTTATCATTGCCAAGAGAATAATACCGTCTGTACCCAGCCTTGGCCTGATATGCATATCAGCATGCTTAGTAAGTGGTATCCGTTTGGGGTCAATAATGATGAGTTTGGCCCCTCTTTTTTTGGCGCTGAGAATCATAGTATGGCGTACATGGTAAGTCGCCACGGGGTTATCGGCCCACACTATTACACAGTTGGAATTTTCGAGATCAGGCTCATAGCAATCCCCCAATGTCACCAGCTGTGCCATTGCAAGTGGCAAATAGCACATATCAGCTGCATGAAAACGGGATGGAGTACCATAAACGTCGCAGAATCGCCATGCTAAGCCACCACCTAATTCCCCCTGCAGCTCTACCGGGTCGCCACAAAAAACGCCAAACGAGGCAGCGCCATACTTTTCCTTGCCCTCATTCAATTTTCTCGCTATGATATCTAATGCTTCGTCCCAAGAAATTCGTTGAAAGGTGCCGTTTTCTCTTTTCAGGGGATACTTTAGCCTGGCATCGTGGTGTACATGCTCGGGAATTTGACGGGCTTTAACGCAAATCCTGCCCCGGCTATACGGATGCTCAGGCCATCCCTCAACACCAACGATTTTATCTTTCTCGACATGCACTCTGATTCCACATCCGTTATGACACATGCCACATGGAATTGTAACCCACCGTTGCTCGATATGCGGCTCTGTGGAATCTTCCATAGTAACCTCCCTGTAATAGTCTGGTTTTCAAAATTCTAGTCCATAGTATATCACCCCACAACATAGACATTACAGGCCGTCCTGCGTTACAATTTAACCCACAAAGAATGCTAAATCATACTGAAGCATCCCCCGAAAGCGCCTCTTTAAGCAACAAATTCAACCTGTCCACGGCAGAGCTAAAGGAAATGGCTAAGAAGCTGCGCCGCCAGGTAATCACTATGATAGCCACGGCAGCCAGCGGGCACCCCGGCGGTTCTCTATCAGCAGCCGACATCGTCACTGCGCTTTATTTCAAAGTCTTGCGCTATAATCCACAGAATCCAGCGTGGCAAGACCGTGACCGATTCATATTGAGTAAGGGACATGCTGCCCCAATCTTATACGCCGCACTTGCTGAAAGTGGTTACCTTCCTGTGGGAGAACTGGCAACATTAAGAAAGTTAGATAGCCGACTTCAGGGACACACTGATAGAAATTTCACCCCTGGAGTAGAAATGTCAGCTGGCTCTCTAGGTATGGGCTTGTCTTTTGCCATTGGCGTTGCCATAGCCGCAAGGCTAGACTCAAAAGATTATCGGACCTATGTTCTCCTCAGCGATGGCGAGTGTGAGGAGGGGCAAACTTGGGAGGCAGCTCTCTCAGCAGCCCATTTTAAGTTGGATAATCTAACAGCCATAGTTGACTGTAACCAAATACAGCTTAGTGGCT
>JAIWBQ010000073.1:0-11002 GCA_048633745.1 bacterium | reverse complement strand
TTACCTCCAGCTATCAGCATAATATTATTCGCTGGTTCTTTCAGCCCTCGAGGCGTTTAAGCACTAGGCAGCAGTTTTCACCACCCAAACCAAAGCTGTTCTTCAAGCTGACATCCACCTGTGTCTGGCGAGCTACATTGGGGACATAATCCAGATCACACTCCGGGTCAGGTGTTTCATAATTTATGGTTGGGTGGATAATTCCCTTGCCCATGACTAATATGGAGGCGATGGTTTCAACGGCGCCGGCAGCGGTAATGATATGACCAATCATGGACTTAGTAGAACTTATGGGGATTTTGTAAGCGTTCTCTCCGAAAACCATTTTAATAGCTTTGGTTTCGCATGCATCATTCAGCTTGGTGCTAGTACCGTGAGCATTAATATAACCAACCTTGTCAATCTCCACCCCAGCATTTTGTAGAGCAGTGCGCATGGCATAAGCCTCGGTCTCAGGAGCAGGAGCAGTTGAATCGCAGGCATCGAAAGACCAGCCTGCGCCGGCAATTTCAGCTAAGATAGGTGCTCCTCGCTTCTTGGCATGTTCTAAACTTTCCAAAACAAGTAATCCCGCTCCTTCGCCATAAACAAAGCCATTGCGGTTGAGATCGAAAGGTCGGCTAGCTTTGGCCGGGTCAGATTCGTGGGAAAGAGCTCCCAGGATATCTATTCCTGCCATGCTAACTGGCTCCAGGCTGGCATCAGATCCTCCAGCTATCATTACATCAGCATATCCCAGGCGGATGAAATTTGTGGCTGTGCCTATGGCATCAACACCACTGGCACAAAGGCTATTTACAGTATTGTTGGGGCCCTTAGCTCCCAGCAACATTCCTACATGCATTGATGCTGCGCTGGCTCCTGACTTGGTGATAAAGAGCGGATCGGCCCTTCTAGGCCCACGCTTTTGAAATAGTTCCCATCCTCTGACAACATAACCTTGCTCCGTCATAGTAGCAATGATAACGCCTATTCGCTCAGGATTTTCCTGAGCCATATCTAAGGTGGCCGATTGTATCGCTTCTCTGACAGCAGCAATAGCAAATTGAATAGTCCTTGAAGTACGGTCAACTACCTTTAAATCCATATGCTTTGTGGGATCAAAGCCATTCACCTCGGCATTTAGCTTCACCCGAAAATTGCTGGCATCAAAGCGGGTAATAGGGCCAATGGCTGACTTTCCTGCAACTAATCCTTCCCAAAACCCATCTACACTCGAGCCTAAGGGATTAATAGTGCCCATACCAGTAACGACAACCCTTGGCATGCTCATCATCCCCCGAAAATTCGAGGAATCTTCGCTGATCCTCGATGTGTTCACTAACCCTCCCCCTTTCCAACGAGGGTGAGCAGCCCCACAGAAGTGCCTCCATCAACGATAATTGTCTGCCCTCTTATCATAAAGGCCTCTTCACTGCACAAAAAAGCCACCACATTAGCCATATCTTCAGGAAGTACCATTCTGCCTGCTGGCGTTGCTTGACGAGTATCTGGTATTAACTGCTCTTTAATGTAAAACTTCAGGGCCTCTGTTTCGACAGCGGAGCCAGCTACGGCATTAACACAAATGCCCTTGGGAGCTAGCTCTATTGCCAGGTAGCGAGTTAAAGCCTCTAATGCAGCTTTGGATACTCCTACTATAGTATAGGTAGGCAACACAAGGAATGAACCTAAGCTGGAGATGCTGATTATTTTACCGCCTCTTCCCTCCATAAGCTTGGCTGCCCGTTGGGCACAGAGCAAAACAGCTCTGGCATTGATATTCATAGTCCATTCCCAAGCCTTAACATCCAAATCCATTACAGCACGACCCACACCTGAAGCAGCGTTATTAATCAAGATATCCAGATGGCCGAAGTTATTGCCAATCGTATCGAACAATTCATCAATCTTTGCCGGGTCTCCCACATTAGCTCTGATAACTTTAGCTTTCACCCCCAGAGCTTCAACATCCCTGGCTGTTTGCTCCGCAGCATCACGGCGGCGAAAAAAATTAACAATAATATCAGCACCCTGAGAGGCAAGCTTTAGAGCGACGGCTCTGCCGATGCCTCGCCCACTACCTGTCACTAAAGCCAGTTTCCCTTCGAGAGACACGGTTAAGCCTTCTCCTTTTGCCCCATTTGATGCTCTACGTAAGAGATAAAATCACCGAAGTTTTGAAACTTCTGTGCTTCTTCGTCAGGAATCTCGATGTCAAATGTCTCTTCCACCGCCACCAATGCCTGCACTACGTCTAGAGAATCCGCCTTGATCTCCTTGAAAGTGCTTTCCCGAGTAATAATACTCTTGTCAACATGGGTGATCCTGGCCACGATTTCTCTTATTTGTTCCTCGATAGTCATATTTTGCCTCCTTGGTTGAATTCCGCTAGTTCTGACTTCAAAGATCCAACGATCTCAGCTTTTACCGCCTTCCTGGCGCTTGCTATAGCATGAGCTATGTGGGGCGCTTGGCTGGTTCCATGCGCTATCCTGACAACTCCATCGATACCCCATAAGATCCCACTACCTTCGTCATCACTTTCATAGGACATTTTGCTTACCGGGAACAATCCATTAAACAATAGTTTGACCATTCCGCCCAAAGGAGGATACCTTTTCAGCTTCTTCTTTGTCCACTCCAATGCATGGCCCCCTATGCTTTCATAGAACTTTAAAAGCACATTGCCCACAAATCCGTCACAGACAATGACATTAGCCTTTCCAGTTAAGACATCGCTGCCTTCTATGTTGCCGATAAAATTCAAGCCGCTGTTTTTAAGAATGGTGTGGCTCTCACGTATTAACTCATTCCCTTTGCATTCCTCAGGCCCAGTGCTTAGCAAGGCTACTGTGGGATTGGCAATATTGAGAAATTTCTTAGCATAGACGGAGCCAGCGATGGCAAAAGCTAGAAACTGATGTGGCTTGCAATCAACACTAGCTCCAAGGTCTACTACTATAGTATTTGATGCGAATCTACCCAGAGAGCCAATGATTGCAGGGCGTTCCATCCCATCTATCATGCCCATAAACTGGATAGCGCTAATAGCAGTTGCTCCAGTAGGTCCAGCACTAACCAGGGCCTCTGCTTCACCTGATTTCACCATCTTCGCCGCTACGGCTATAGAGTAATTAGACTTACGGCGAATTGCCAAAGCAGGCGACTCATCTTCCGCGATAACTTCACTGGCTTCAACACAGGGAATAAACAGGCCATTAGAGAATTTATACTTGGCCAGTTCCTTTTCCAGTATCTTAATAGAGCCAATCAAAGTAATCTCCACATCGTCATTTTGAGCCGCGAGAACTGCCCCTTTGACTATCTCCTCAGGAGCATGATCGCCACCCATAGCATCAACTGCCACCCTCACTTTTCTACTTTGAGCCACGTTTTTCTCCTTCACCAGCTGGAAGCTTGACCGCTGCCTTCCCTACAATTATTGTTTCATCCTTTTGATTACTGCACTCAAAACTACAATCTGCAAATGATACACCATCCTTGTCTTCGATGGAATTAATCTTACCACTGACAGTCAGGGTGTCTTCGGGACGTGCCGGCGCCTTGAATTTCACCGAAAGCTTGCCTCCAGAGAGCCAGCTTTGGCCAAAAGCCAAAGTCATCATCTCAGACACATAGGCCAAGATAAGCATGCCATGCGCAATAGTGCCGCCAAAAGGGGTCTGAGCAGCGAAAGACTCGTCTACATGGATAGGATTAAAATCGCCTGACGCATCAGCATAGAGGTTAATCGTTTCTTGGGTTATGTGCTTTACTACTGGATAAAGAGTCTCTCCCTGATGAATTTCCTTAAGCATTTGCTTCCTAGGTGGGCAATATTATAGTTGTCTTTCCTGATTGCACTTTTTCTTTGTTCTGGTCAAAGACGTTTAATTCCAATACTAACATGCGTAATTTGCCTCGATTTAACTTCTGGCCCACCCTAGCCTGGCACTCTATTGTGGCACCGGTGGGCACCAATTTGAAAAACTCCAACTCTTGCGAGGCATGTATAGATCCAGGTGGCAGGGAAAGTCCCCTCGCCATAGCACTCATGGCATATGCTGCTATAGCCAGAGGAGGGACAAACCCATTTTCCGAGCTATCCACAGCTTTTAGATATTTGGAAACAAGCGGGGCGCTCAATTCATAGCTGGCAGAAGGGAACTCATAACCAGGTACTAGTTCCTCATAGTCGATGGTTTTATCCTGCATTGAACCAATCTTAAATGCATCGTATTACGATGTGCTATTAAAACTAGCATTGTTTTCACTTATTGTCAATGCCCTATTTAACAAAATTGTTGATGTTCAATTTTGTTGCCTTCCACTTGCTCTGTAAAAAGGAGGTCTTTCAATGGAAAAGGTAGCTGAATTAAGGGAAAAACTCAAGGAAGGCACAGGGAACTGGGAAATAGTATTAACCATGCTACATCTTAGATTTTTTCGGTTATATTTTAGATGATTTAATTCGCCGACTTGTAGAATTGATGGCATTAGTTTAAAATGTAACTTTTTGTAAGAGTGTACCAACCGGCTGGAGCAAGGTGAAAAGGCCGCGTAAGCTCGAAGACAGCCCGGGAAGCGAAAGGAGTATTATATGAAAGCTTCTAATGTAAAGGAGTACCCGGTTATATGGCTACAAACTGCTGGATGTACCGGATGCTCGGTCTCAGTTCTCAATGCCATAAATCCCTCTATTAAGAACCTCTTGGTTGACGAGGTGATCCCTGGTCATCATATAAATCTAAGGTTTCATCCCACCGTTATGGCAGGGGCAGGAGCGCCTGCCATTGACATTATGGTGGACACCTCGCAGAAGAAAAAGGGAGGCTACATTCTGATTGTAGAAGGTGCCATACCT
Organism: bacterium; assembly: GCA_048633745.1. Taxonomy (GTDB): domain Bacteria; phylum Chloroflexota; class Dehalococcoidia; order GIF9; family AB-539-J10; genus JAIWBQ01. The sequence continues at coordinate 6,156 of JAIWBQ010000073.1, read as the reverse complement.
ACAGCGAAAGGTGGTATTCATGGAGTGGTGGGTGAAAAGGAAGGGAAACCAATGACCATGCTATCATGGGTTGAGACCTTAGCCAAGGATGCTCTGGCTATTATTGCTTTGGGGTCATGTGCTGCCTTTGGTGGCATTCCCGCAGCGTATCCGAACCCTACTCAGTGTCGCAGCGTTGGAGAGGTTCTTCAAGCCAAAGGCATCAATACTCCTTTAGTAAACATACCAGGCTGTCCACCTCACCCTGACTGGTTTGTGGGCACGGTGGCAAGCATCTTGCTTTCAGGCTTGCCAAAGCCGGAAGACCTAGACGAGCTTGGACGTCCTAAGACCTTCTTTGGGCAAACAATCCATGAGAACTGCCCGCGGAGGGCTTACTACGACGAGAATAAATTTGCCAAGAAGTTTGGTGATCCTGGTTGTAACTATGAATTGGGATGCAGAGGACCAATAACACATGCCGATTGTCCTGTGAGGTTGTGGAACGACAAGACGAATTGGTGTGTTGGCTGTGGCGCTACGTGTATTGGCTGCACAGAGCCTGGGTTCTTTGACATATCCCCACTTTATGAGAAATTTAGCGAAGCTGCTCTGCCAGAGGAGGTTTGAATCAATGGGCAAGATTGTAATTGATCCAGTAAGTCGTATTGAGGGACATCTTAAGGTGGAGGCAGTGGTTGATGGTGGTGAGGTGAAAGAAGTCAAAAGCTCAGGCATGATGTTCCGTGGCTTGGAGCTAATCATGAGAGGCAGGGATCCCCGTGATGCCCAGCGCATAACGCAGCGTGTTTGTGGGGTCTGCCCCACAAGTCATTCTATTGCAGCTACTTTAAACTTGGATAGCGCCTTTGGCATTGCCGACAAAATACCAGACAATGGCAGAATCATCCGCAATCTAATTCTGGGGGCTGCCCATATTGCTGACCACATCCTTCACTTCTATCATTTAGTGGCTCTCGACTATGTGGATGTGGCTAAGCTAGCGAAATACGAAGGCAATAATCCTGCCCTGAATTCAATAAAGGACTTTATCGCGCGCGGGGAACTGGGACCGTTTGCCCCTCGTTATGAAGGCGATTATCGCCTGCCCGATGAAGCCAACGAGCAGGCGATAGCCCATTACGTTGCAGCATTTGATATGCGTCGTAAAGGTCAAGAAATGCTTTCTCTGTTTGGTGGCAAGATGCCTCATAACATGGGCATTATGCCTGGCGGTGTTGCCTCGGTTCCTGCAGTGGACAATATGACATCCTTCCTGTGGAGGCTGAAGGAACTCCAGGAGTTTATTGATAATGTCTACCTCCCTGATGTACTAGCGGTAGCCCAGGTTTATTCGGATTATTTTGAGATTGGGTGTGGCTGTGGGAAGCTACTTTGTTACGGCTCTTATGAACTAGATGGCAAGGAAGCAAATCTCACCAAGAGGAATAGGATGTTCAAGCCGGGTACAACTTCTACCGACCTCGAGCTTGGTGAGTTTGATCCGGGCAAGATCGCAGAGCAGGTGAAGCATTCGTGGTATGCCGACTCCATCAGCGGTAAACATCCCTCGCAAGGAGATGTTATACCTGATGAAGAGAAGAGAGGGGCCTATTCCTGGCTGAAATCCCCTCGCTATGATGGAGTGGTTTATGAGGTCGGGCCATTAGCCCGAATTATGGTCAACTATGTGGGTGGTAATGCTATGGTTAAGAGTTTGGTTGACTCGACCTTGTCGCAGGTAAATTTAAAACCGGCAGCTATGTTTTCCACTATGGGGCGCAACCTTGCTCGAGCTCTGGAGGCCAAGCTCATAGCTGATTCTATGGGTGATTGGGTTTTAGCGCTCAAGCCTGGTGAGCCGGCCTACATAAGTTATGAACTTCCACAAGAGGCTATGGGAATGGGTCTGGTTGGGGCAGCGAGGGGTGCTCTGGGGCATTGGATAGAGATAAAAGAAGGAAAGATCGCCAATTACCAGATTATTACCCCGTCTACCTGGAATATTTCCCCAAAAGATGATACAGACCAACCTGGCCCCTTGGAGCAGGCTATCACTGGAACCAAAATAAAGGATGAAGCTAACCCCTTTGAGATAGTACGTATTGTGAGGTCGTTTGACCCTTGTCTCGCCTGTTCTGTCCATTTGCTCAGTCCCAAAGGTAAGGACTTGGGAAAATTCAGGGCTTGCTAATAAACTTGAAGGGAAGCTTGAGAATGGGAAAATTTGTTTTGGGAGTAGGAAATATCTTATTAAAGGACGAAGGGATTGGTTGCCATGTCGTTCAGGCCTTGGAAAGAATCCCTCTCACCGATGTAAAAGTGGTAGATGGGGGAACATGCCCCGATGTAGTGCAATTCCTTGAGGACGCTGATAAATTGATTGTAGTGGATGCTACTAAGGGAGGGGGGATGCCGGGACAAGTTTATCGGTTTCATCTTGATGATATAACTTTAGAGCGAAAACAATTTCTGTCCCTTCACGACATGAGCTTGGTGGATAATTTAATGCTAACGGGGTTTTTGCGTAATATAGCTGAGACTGTAATCATTGGAGTTGAGCCCAAGGAGATAGGCTGGGGATTGGAATTATCGCCTGAGCTTCAAGAGAAAATACCACAGATAGTAGAACTCATTTTGGCGGAACTTAATAACACTACAAATCTTGGAGGAGAGATAAAATGCTGATTTCAGAGCAAAAACCGCTTGAAGAAATTCTAAGCTACCTTGATGGGGATAGGAATATCTTCCTCGTCGGCTGTAAAGGATGTGCTGAAGGCTGGGAGAGTGGTGGGGAAAAGCAGGTAATGGAAATGGGAAAAACTTTGCAGGAACAGGGTAAAGCCATCGCTGGTTCTGTGGTTGTTGATATGCTATGTGATAGTACATTAACTAAGTTGAGGCTTAGAGCTCACAAAAGCGAAATTGCTGCTGCGGATTCTATACTGGTGTTGACCGATGGGGCTGGGGTGCAAACTGTAGCCGAAGTGGTGAATAAGGTGGTACATCCTGGCTGCAATACTTTGTCCTCTGGTGGTGCGCATGCTGAGTGGAAGGAGGCAGAGCGCTGCCTAGAATGCGGCGATTGTATGTTGGAGTTTACTGGTGGCATTTGCCCCATTGCCAGATGTTCCAAGCATCTGCTTAATGGCCCTTGCGGTGGCTCACAAGATGGCAAGTGTGAGGTTGATCCCAGCATACCTTGTGCCTGGCAATTGATTATCGAGCGTCTTACCAAGCTAGGGCGACTTGATAAGTTGGAAGAGCTGGTGGCACCAAAGAATTGGAGGGCGAGCCTCATTGCAGGATTACCGGTTAGGCGGTAGAATTGGGAAGAGAACCAAAGGCGGGGAGGAATGAGCAAGCTTAGCAAAGCATTACAATCAGGCAAGTTTGTGGTCACAGGGGAAGTCGGCCCCCCTAAAGGAGTGGCGATCGAGGAAATGCTAGAATCTGCTGAGCTATACAAAGGAAGGGTTGTAGCAGTCAATGTCACGGACCAGCAAAGTGCTGTAATGAGGCTGGGCTCGCTGGCAGTTTGCCATCTTCTCAAAGACATGGGGATCGAGACTGTTTTTCAGGTGACCTGCCGCGACCGCAATCGCATTGCCATACAATCAGATTTGCTTAGTGCCTACACCCTGGGAGTTGAGAATGTCCTCTGTCTCACTGGTGACTATGTAACTTTGGGTGACCATCCCCAGGCCAAGCCGGTTTTTGATCTCGACTCAGTTTCTTTGCTTGAGACTGCGGTTCAATTGCAGCAGGGTAAAGACTTGGCGGAAAAGGAACTCCATGGGGCCCCAAAGTTTTTCTTGGGCGCCACAGTTACTCCTGGTGCTAATCCCGTAGAGCCGCAAATTATCAAGATGGAGAAGAAGGTCAAGGCTGGCGCCCAGTTTTTCCAGACCCAGGCTGTGTATGAGCCCAAGAAATTCGAGGAATTTATGCAGGCGGTAAAACATCTCAGCGTGCCAGTGCTGGCGGGAGTCATTTTCTTGAAGTCAGCTGGTATGGCTCGTTTTATGAACAAAAATGTTGCTGGAGTCCATGTGCCTGATAATCTCATCGAGGAAATGGAGAAGGCAGAGAAAAAGGTGGACAAGAGTATTGAAATTGCTGCTCGACTGATTAATGAGCTAAAGGAGCTTTGTCAGGGGGTGCATATTATGCCTATCGGCTGGGAGACAAGAGTCCCTGCAGTTCTGGATGCCGCTGAGTTATAGGTGTTATAATAACCAAAAATGTGAGAAGGAGCAATGGGCCATAGTACTGACTTGCTAAGCAAGGAAACAATATTAGAGGTTTTGAAAACCTCCAACATATTGGGGGGGCTGAGTGACGAGACGTTATCCAAGATAGCCACTTTCTCCCACGAGGAAACTTACCAGCCAGGCGAAACTATCTTTGTTGAGGGTGATGTTGCCGAAGAGCTATATATCGTTAAGGAAGGGGAAGCATCTCTCGATATTAACCTGTCAACACGTCCTGGCTCGATAAGGCGGGGCACTGTTGACACTGTCTTCCCGGGAGAAGCCTTTGGCTGGTCAGCTATTCTCGAATCTTGCTTCGCTATGAGCGCTCGAGCTGTCTCGACGACTAAGGCAATTGCTATTGATGGGGAAGCCCTGCGCTCCTTGCTCGCTCAAGAACCTCAAACTTACGCGGTAGTAGTGAGGCAGGTGTTAGATATTGCTTCCCTTCGACTTTCCCACACCAGAACTACCCTGGCACATATTCTCTCAGTCGCCTCTCATGACTTGAAAGCACCTTTAGCTGCTGTGCAGAGCTATCTTCAGGTCATTCTTGGTGGTTTTGTTGGCGAGCTGAATGAAAAGCAAAAGGAGATGCTCTCCCGAAGCTGCGTCAGAATCGCCGAGTTCATTGAGATGATTGATAACATTCTGGATGTTTCCCGCTTCGAAGTTAGTGCAGTGAAGATGGAAGAATTATCCTTGCCCGAAGTGGTCCGGGATTCTGTCGAGATACTTCGCCCTTTGGCTGAGGAAAAGAAACTGAATCTTACTCTGGATTTAGCCCAGGAAATGCCAAAGATCAAAGGCTCAGCGACACGCCTCAAGCAAGTGATCACTAACCTGGTGGGAAATGCGGTTAAATTTACTCCGTCTCCGGGTGAGATCTCCGTCAAGCTAGAAGAGGATGATGGCTATCTCAGGGTAGAGGTGGCTGATACTGGTGTGGGTATTTCGACTGAGGAGTTGCCTAAGATATTTGATGAGTTTTATCGTGGAGTAGCTGGAGATACCGAAGCTAAGGGAACTGGCTTGGGGCTTTCTATTAGTAAGAAGATTATCGAGACTCACGGTGGGCGAATTTGGGCAGAAAGCCCCTGTCCTGAGACTGGGAGCGGCAGCAAATTCGTTTTTACCTTGCCCAAGGAAAAGGCTTAAGATTGAAAGGACGTGGAGACTATGAAAGCAGGAACTAATCTGGAAAAAGTTTTGGAAGGCGGTGCTTTTGCTGTTACCACTGAGGCAGCACCGGCTAAAGGACCAGTTGCCGGTGCGATTGAAAAAAACGGCGAGATGCTCAAGCTTTATTGTGATGCCATGAATATCACGGATAACCAGTCGGCAGTGGTAAGGATGTCGAGTTGGAGCAGTTGTGTTCTCCTGAAGCGACTTGGAGTTGACCCCGTAATGCAAATTGTTGTCCGGGACAGGAACCGGCTGGCCATCCAAAGTGACGTTTTGGGAGCTGTAGCCCTGGGAATCCAGAACATCTTATGCTTGTCAGGAGACCATCAATCGCTTGGCAATCATCCCGAGGCCAAAGGGGTCTATGATATCGATTCCATCCAGTTGATTCAAATGCTGAAGACCATGCGGGATGAGAAAAAGTTCCAATGTGGTGAGGAGATATCAGGCGAGGTGACTATCTTTATTGGTGCCGCGGCCAATCCCTTTGCTGACCCATTTGAGTCCCGGGTCTCGCGATTAGCTAAGAAGGTAAAAGCCGGGGCTGATTTCATCCAAACACAGGCCATTTTCGATGTGGCTAAGTTTGCAAAGTGGATGGAAATGGTGAGAGACCGTGGCTTGGATAAGCAGGTTCACATCCTCGCCGGGGTTATTCCTACCAGGTCAGTGGGAATGGCGCGTTATATGAGAGATTACGTCTCAGGAGTTTGTGTTCCAGATGAAATTATCACCCGCC
>JAIWBQ010000072.1:0-3125 GCA_048633745.1 bacterium | reverse complement strand
AGGATCTTGACAAAAGTAGCCTCCCTTTGAAGTTCTTTTATAGCCTCCTGGTACACCTCGCTATCTAAGCGCCCTTCAAAATCAACATAAAAAACATACTCCCACGGCTTGCTTCTGCTAGGTCTGGACTCTAATTTCGTCAGGTTTATATTTCTGGTGGCGAAGATGCCCAAAATCCTATACAGGGCACCAGGGACATGTTTAGCTGCGAAGACAAGAGATGTTTTATTTTTCTGTTTAAGTTTGGCTTTTTGCTTGGAAATAGCAAAAAATTTAGTGTAATTATTAATATTGGTTTCAATTTTCGCTGCCAGCACCTCCAAACCATAAATATCAGCAGCTCTCCTGCTAGCTATAGCTGCGCATTGCTTTAATTGCTTCTCTTTTATCATTTTGGCGCTGCCTGCAGTATCATAACTAGGCATAATTTCAACTTTCAATTTGCTCAAGAATTCCTCACATTGGGCCAGAGCTTGAGGATGGGAGTAAATCGCTTTTATGCTGGCCAAATCTTCTCCAGGCAGGGCCATTAGATAATGACTTATCCTTAGAATGGCCTCGGCAAATATGTTGAGAGAATATATTAATAACAAATCATAGGTCTCATTGATGCTGCCAGCTTGAGAATTCTCCACAGGGACTACAGCAAAAGTAACTTTATCCTCTAACACAGCCTGGAAAACGTCTCGAAGGCGGGCACAGGGCACAAAGTGAACACTCTCACCAAAAAGCGTTATTGCAGCATCTTGGCTAAAAGCGCCCCTTTCCCCCTGAAAAGCAACTTTAATCATGAACCTCTTCTAGAAGTATAGTTTAAACCTGCCTTAAACTTCCACTGTGGCTTGATTAGCCTTTCCAAAAGCGAGGGGATAATATCATGAACACTGTAAATAACTCTAACCTTCCCAACCACATGCAGAAAATCAAAACAGCCTTCCCCGCCGCAGGAAGCCAGGCGTAATGTGAAGCTGGCCCTACTGCGCCCAAGCCAGGCCCTACATTCCCTAAAGTAGCAGCAGTTGCTGAAATTGCTGTTTCCAAATCAAGCCCCAAAAAACTGAGTATTATGGAGGCGGCGGCTGCTACCAGGAAGTAGAGGAAGAGAAAGGAGATTACGTCCCGAAGCACCTCCTCTGGGATCGGTTTTCCGTCACATTTCACTGGAATTACGGCTTTTGGTGAGATAGCCCTTCTCATCATAACACCGGCATTTTTCATCAGGGTTAGAATCCGCACGACTTTTATCGCCCCCCCAGTAGAACCACCGCAGGCTCCGATGAACATCAAAGCCAAAAGCACCATCCTGGCACCAGAGCTCCACAAGGCAAAATTGGAAGTGGCAAAGCCTGTGCCAGTCATGATCGAGATCGCCTGGAAGAGCCCATATCTATATGAGCCGAGACCCTCAGAAAAGATTAATAGCGAGGCAGCTACCGCTAAAATAATTAAGTAGAGCCTAAATTCCTCGTCTTTAAATATCTTCAAGTTTCCCTTTAAGACTTGGTAATGAATTATGAAGTTTGTGCCCGCCAGGAGCATAAATGCCATGATGATATATTCGGCTAAGGGATTAGCATAGGCTCCGATGCTTCCCGTGGTAGGGGTAAATCCGCCGGTAGGGAGAGTGCAGAGGGAGATGCAAATTGAGTCAAAGAGCCTAAGCTTAGCCAGGAAATAAAGCAGCGCTATTTCAACCCCTGTAAAAGCCACGTAAATCGCCCAGAGAATCCTTGCTGTCGTTCTAAATCTGGGACGTAGCCTTTCAGGCAATGGTCCGGGGAACTCCCGGTCAAAGAGCTGAGAACCCCCTACTCTTAGTCTGGGTAAGATAGCAATAAAAAGAGCTATCACCCCCATCCCACCCAGCCATTGAGTAAGGCTGCGCCACAAAAGGACACTTCTAGGCACCTCTTCTATTCTCTCCAGGATGGTAGCGCCGGTAGTAGTGAAGCCAGACATAGCCTCAAAAAAGGCATCAAGGAAACTCCACCCCAGGAACACATAGGGAACCGTACTGAGGAGTGGCACAAGAAGCCAGGTAAAAGATACTATGGTAAAGCCGTCGGCACGCTCTATTACCCTGTCAGTTTTGAATCGAAATTCAAGAAACAGCCCGATACCTAGAGTGAGCAGCAGCGCATATAAGAAAATTTGCCAGTTCTCACCATAATGAATAGCAGCATATAAGGGGAAAATGTAGATTAAGGCGAGGTATTTTAGAATCGAGCCAATGATATGTAGGGTTAGTCTTACCCTTTGGTAAACCATCTATTCATAAATTCGACTCCCTTTTTAGCAGATTCCCGATTTACGATGAGAGTCAACCAATCTTTAGGCTCTATCTTAGCATCCTCGTTCAAATATTTTCCTTGTCTCTCTGTCACAAGTATTTTTATACCGTTTGGAGTTCCTATCTCAGAAACCTTTCTACCGACACACTTCATGTCTTCCTCAATCTCTATTTCGAAGATCTCTGCCGTTTCGACAGAGAGAAAGTCCTTCACATAGGGCTGTGAAATCATGCGGTAGATATGCTTGGCTACTACAGCGTCGGGTTGAACCTGGAATCTAACTCCAGCCTGCTTGAATGTTTCCGTACGCGCCACATCATCTACGACAGAAATCACCGTTTTTACCCCGATTTCCTTGGCTATCATGGAAATCATTAAATTACGCGAGTCATCGCCAGTTGCAGCCACCAAGGCGTTGGCATTCCTGACTCTTGCCTCTTCGAGAGTGGACTTTTGGGTAGCATCCCCCGTGATTACCATCAGGTCAGCACACTCTGCCATTTCAGTGCATTTCGCTCCGTCCCTGTCTATAACCACTACCTCATTCCCCTCTCGGGAAAGGAGTGCCGCCAAGTTCTTCCCCAGGTTACTTAAGCCTGCTACTACAACATACATTACTTCTCCCTAATAACTAACATTTTAACTTTGCTGTCCTTCCAATCAATCAACTAGTGCTGAAAAGGCGAGCTTCAGCTCGAGGGAAGTGAGTGAATTTAGAAGTTAAGTTGCAATGCCAATCGCTCGCCCTTCGCATTACCATACTATCTTTACTGCTTCTGCTTGCCGAGGGATTTTAAGTCTCCCTCCGATGATTGTCAAGTGGCTGATTTAACA
>JAIWBQ010000071.1:0-2349 GCA_048633745.1 bacterium | reverse complement strand
TTGCTTCGTCCACCTCCCTTTCAGTGATAATAAGGGGAGGTATAAATCGAAGGGCATTTGGCTTCACTTTGTTAACCAGTAAGCCTTTATCAAGACAAGCCCTGACTAGCTCCTCGGCGATTTCGCTATTAAATTCTAGAGCTATCAAGAGTCCTCGGCCTCTCAGCTCAGCAATAAAATCAAACTGCTGCTTCAAGCTTTCTAGCTTAGTCATAAAATACTTCCCTATTTGTTTAACCTTCCCAGGTATGTCGTTATCAATGATGTATTTCAGAGCAGCATAAGCAGCGGCACAAACCAGTGGGTTGCCACCGAAGGTGGAACCATGCTCTCCTGGAGAGAAAACTGAACAGTGTTCCTTGGCAAGAAGGGCTCCGATGGGCACACCACTGCCCAGTGCTTTAGCCAAGGTCATTATATCAGGCTCGACGTCATATTGCTCATAGGCAAAGAGAGTTCCCGTTCGACCGATGCCCGTCTGAATTTCGTCTAAAACAAAAACTATCCCCTTCTCACGACACCAACTTTGTACCTTTTTGAGATAGTTGTCATCAGGTACATTAACCCCGCCTTCTCCTTGGATTGGCTCCAGTATTACAGCGCAAGTCTGATTATTGGTTGCCTTCTTAATTGCCTCGACGTTGTCATATTCAACGTTAACAAACCCGTTCGGTAGAGGTGTGTAGGGCTCCTGAAATTTACTTTGTCCCGTGGCGGCAGTCATAGCCAAAGTTCTCCCATGGAAAGAGCTATAGGTGGTGATGATCTCGTAAGCGCCATCGAGTTTGAGCTTTCCATACCTGCGGGCCAATTTCACTGCCCCTTCATTAGCTTCAGCACCACTGTTGCAAAAGAAAACCCTATCAAGGCAACTATTCTCGACCAGAAGCTGTGCTAGCTTTATCTGAGGAATGGTATAGAATTGGTTCGACGCTTGTATAAGAGTCTTAGCTTGCTTTTCCAGAGCTTCAACTACTACTGGAGGGCAATGCCCCAAGCTATTTACTGCCCAGCCGCCAACAAAATCGAGATATTCTCTGCCTTGCTCGTCCCAGACTCGAGCACCTTGACCGCGAACCAATGTCAAGGGAGTTCTGCTAAACGTTCTGAGGAATAACTTTTGTTCTAATTCCTGCCAATTATTCTGGGACAATGCTTGTTCCTCCGGTCCCATTTTGGGTTTCCCTAAGCAAAGCGTGAGGTATCCTGCCATCGATAATCCGTGCTGAGGGCACCGTGGTTAAGGCTTTAAGGCTAGCCTCTATTTTAGGGACCATACCACCTGAGGCTATCTCAGAGTTAAGCAGGGTGGTCACCTCGGTGATATTCAGTCTAGATATTATCTTGCCGGATGCATCACGGATGCCATCGACATCGGTCAAGAAGATGAGCTTTGCAGCGGCCAACGCAGCGGCAATTTCCCCGGCAGCGGTGTCTCCGTTAATGTTGAGCAGCATCGTCCTGCCTTCAACCGAGCCGAAACTTATTGGCGCTACCACTGGCATATATCCTGCATCTAGCAACAGCTTCAATGGAGCGGGATCAACGGCTACAATCTCACCAACATAGCCTAGCTCAGGGCTCTTGAGGGTTGCCCAGAGCAAGTTGCCATCACAGCCACTTAAGCCTATAGCCTTTCCTCCGAGAGCTTGTATAGCCACCACCAATTCCTTATTAACCAGACCGCCCAACGCCGCAGCTACCACCTTTAGGGTTTCAGCATCAGTGACTCTCAACCCTTGTATAAAGCTAGTGGGAATGCCAAGCCGAGCGAGCCATTCAGAAGTTACCTTGGCACCACCATGAACCACGACCAGGGACATCTCCTGTTTTTGAAGCTCTACCAAGTCTTCTAAGGTAGTATCATGATTGCCCAGCGTGCTGCCGCCAATTTTGATTACGATAATCTTTTTTTGCATCAGGTAGTATACTCGCTGTTAATAGTAACATACTCCTCAGACAGGTCACAGCCCCAAGCGGTGGCTCGGGCATCTCCTAAATTGAGGTATAACCTGATCAACACATTATCGTTGTGGCTCAAAGCCACGCTTATTTCTTCCTTGTTAAAGGAGGTGGAACGACCTTGCTTCATGACACAAACGTCGTTCAAATAGACATCCAAATTGTCTTCTATTACCTCTGCGCCACTTCGCCCTAGAGCAGCAACAACACGCCCCCAGTTGGGGTCATTACCGTGTATGGCTGCTTTTACCAGCGGCGAACTGGCAACAGTTCGAGCTGCCTGGCGTGCCTCAGTTTGATGTTTTGCTCCTTCCACTGTGACCTCGATAAGTTTCGTGGCTCCCTCGCCATCCTGGGCTATAGACTTAGCCAAATAAATGCAAACCT
>JAIWBQ010000070.1:0-5499 GCA_048633745.1 bacterium | reverse complement strand
TGGCGAGGAAAATCCGATAACGTTTCCCTTTCAATCTCTTCTCTGAATTCCTTGAGTATCTCTCTTATTCGCATCTGTTCTTCCCGACTTTAATTGGCACATGACCGACATATTATTCACACTTCCATGTCGCCTAACGTTTTGCGGCTATGCGAAGTCCGAGCGTAAGCGAGGATTTGGGCGAAGGCCAATTTTATAGACCGTAGCCGCATAGCCGCTGTTATATGCAGTATGTCAGCCCGTCTTCTTAATTGCTTTAACAATCATGCCTTTTGGAACAACATATCCCTTGAAGGGAACCCAGAAACCTCTGTAATACGTAATAACTATATCGCTAAATCCGGATTCTTTAAACATTTTTGCCATTTCATCAGCACTATATAAGTTTAAATTCATTTTTTTAATGTGCCTGGCGTGGTCTAGTCCGTCATCTCTATTATATGCCATTTCAATTACTAATCTTCCACCTGGGGCTAACACTCTATATATTTCCTTAAGTGATGCTACTGGTTCGGCCCAGAAGAAAAATGTTTCAATTCCAACAACCACAGAAAATTCATCATTTTCCCAAGGTAGAGATGATACATTTCCTTGTCTAAATTCGGCTTTGCCTGATTTGATAAGATCTTTATTAATACTACTTGCCAAACTTACCATGTCCTCAGAATAATCTAATCCAGCTATTCTTGCTACGTGTGAAGCATATTTCTTAATAAACAATCCAGAACCAAATCCTATCTCAAGACACTTATCATCATGTTTAAGATTAAGCACCTTTGCAGCATTTTTATAGAAATCTTTATGCCCCCATGCCATGCCCTTTGCCAATATTCTTCCAAAAAGTCCTGTAGGTTTTCCAAATTGTGACATCTTATATTTCTCTTTACTATGACATGTTATAACTTAAAAAGTTATAAATTGAAAACATTTTTATTACGACTGACATATTGAACATAACTCGTTTATAGGCGTAATGCGGATATGATTTCGAGTTTGGGAATATAGACGCACTGCGTATATACTCACTCTGGGTACGTTGCCCAATGCTTCCGTCTTCCGCCACCTCAGCTTTTCCCGAACCCATAGCCCCCAATGGGCTCGTAACTTTAGTGCTGAGACTCTATGAAACTCTTCTTGTTCTCAAGGCTTTCCGTGCTGCTCCCGGAGAGCCTTCCTTATTATCTTCCCTGTAGAAGTCTTAGGAAGCTCGTTGACGAAGACCACGGATCGAGGGCGCTTAAAGCCAGCCAATCTTTCCCTGCAGTATTCAATAATTTCCTCGGGAGTGGCTGTCTCCCCCTTCTTAAGTACCACTACGGCTCTGGGTTCTGAACCCCAGTCGGGGTGGGGGACGCCAATTACCGCTGCCTCTTCAATCTTGGGGTGAGTGTAAAGCACATTCTCCACTTCTTCAGGGGAGATATTCTCGCCTCCTCTTACGATCAAGTCGTCGGCACGCCCGGAAAGATAAATGTAACCCTCTTCATCTATGTAGCCCTTATCGCCGGTACGATACCATCCATCGGAGGTAAAGGCCTTCTTTGTTTTCTCTTCATCCTTCCAATACCCCTTCATTACCCTTCCGCCTCGAACTACAAGCTCACCTGTCTCCCCGCGTGGCAGCACTCGACCCTCTTCATCCCTGATCTGAATCTCCACATCATCCAGGGGTATGCCAATGGAGGTAGCGAGCCTTGTTAGTTTCTTCTCCTTTTCTGCTTCCGTCTCCTTTCCTGTGAGGATTTGGTCTTCGGCTCTAAGCATTGCTATGGAGGAAGCAGTCTCTGTTCCTCCAAAGGCATTTATGAGTGCTCTTCCGGGAAACAGTTCGATGGTTTTCCTTAACACTTCCTGGGGGCAAGCGGCAGCACCATAGGTTATCACCCGGAGATTCGAGAGATCATATTTTGCAAAATCAGGATCATCGACAATCCTCTTGAGCATAGTGGGCACCAACATTGCTCTAGTGACCTTTTCACGCTGCGCTGTCTCAAACCATTCTTTAGTCTCAAATTGTCTCATCAGCGCTATGCTCCTCCCCCCATAGATTGCTGACAGCATCGCCTGCATCCCAGCTACGTGATAAAGAGGCATGGTGATAAGATTGGCTTCTGTGATTTCTGGATCGGGGGGGTTCACGTTCTGCAGAAGATAAAGGGCATAGCTATTGTGAACTTGAGGCACTCCTTTGGGCAAACCCGTGGTTCCTGCTGTGTACATGAGCACAGTGGGGTCATCGTCATTGATCTCGACAAATATCTTTTCCTCTGGAGAACCCGAGGCCAAAAGCTCTTCGTAACTTAGCATGCCCTCAGTCTTGCCATCTATGCTGATGTAATGCTTTATTGAGGGAAGGTTGGGACGCATGGAATTGGCTAAATCGAAGTACCTCTCACCAATGAAAAGGATGCTTGCTTCGGCATTGCTGAGCATGTGAGTTAGTTCATCTTGCTTAGCCCTAAAATTCAGAGGCACATATATCCCGCCGAGCTTAGCTGTAGCAAAATAGGCTTCTATATACTGATTACAATTGACCTGGAGAATAGCAAGGCGATCCCCTTTCTGGACTCCTAATTTCACCAAGGCATCAGCCAGCTTATTCGCCCGTTCATTAAGCTCGGCAAAGGTAAATTTCTTCTCCTCGAAAGATATAGCTACTCTGTCAGGGCAGATGGCGCCAGTTATAGTGAGAAACTCAGTAGTGTTCATCTTTTTACCTCCATGGCCTTATTTTAGCCTTATTTTTAGTCATAGTAAAGAGCCTGTACTCGTCCATATGATTAGTGGCATGCATCGGTTTTTATGTTTTGCTGTTCTACTAATAATGTAACTGTGGGTCTAAAGACCCACAGTACGGGAGATTTACTATTTCGAGTTGAACGTAGTAGGCACGCTTCCTTAGCTCCACCAACTGGGCAATACCTTGAGGGGAAATCATCCTTTGATAGAACCGTCATTGTCTGAGCCGCTCAAATATCATGGTTCTCTTTCTTCCCACCTTGGCATTGGCCAGACAAGCTCTCTTGTGGCAAGAGTCCAGGGCCACACAGTGTAGTATTCTTGATCAATGATCTGACAGATTATGCCTTTTCCTAAGGTATTCTGATGTGTCTCTGGGTCAAACCTGACCCCGTCCCAGGGCATTATGAGCTTATCACCAGGGATATTTGTTTCCAGAAGAGCTTCCCGGATAGCTTCTGGGTCAGTTGTCCCCGCTTCATTGATAGCATTTGCGAGCACCAACATTCCGGTGAAAGCACGGGCAGAGTTACCATTCATGTCTGCTCCGTAGCGTTCCTTGAACATTTGATTGACAGTTCCAACCAGAGGCTTTGCTTCTGCTAAATCTTTAGACCACGTTGCTCGTGTAAGTATGTAGTTGCCGTCATCTCCAAGGGTTTGGAGAAATTCTGCTACAATGAATCCAGCATCATCTGCCAGAATGGCATCTGAATCGAACTTCATCTCTTTGTAGGTTTGCATATAAAGAATGGCATCGTTAATATAGGATGCCTGTACCACTACATCGGGATGGGCATCCTTGAGCCTTTGAACCTCGTTAGTTACATTTGTGGCATCAGCAGAATAGGAGATGCTCTCGACTACCTGATAGCCATATTCTCTTGCATATTGCTCTGCATAATCAACGAACTCCGCCCCCCAAACTGAGTTTTCATGCACTATTCCCAACTTCTCTATCTTTATGCCTTTCTTTTCCTCGATATCTTGAAGAAACTCGTAGAAGTTTCGAATGAAGGTTTTGTCGTCAGGCGTAGTTCTGAAAAACCAATTGAATCCTCGCTGGGTGAGGCTGGTAACAGCCGATTCAGCAGCAAGGAAAGGTATTCCCTTATCCTCAGCTACCTGGCTTACCTCAGCAGTAACGGCACTCTGGTAACACCCGATTAGTGCCACTGCTTTTTCCTCGAGGATTAGTCTCTCTGCTTCAGCCCTACCCACCGAAGAAGAACCCTGACTATCTCCAAAGACGATCTTGACATTAGCTCCATTGAGTAAGTCAACGCCTTTTGCCCTGGCTAGTGGAAGATTCAGGTCATACTCATGATTAATCACATCTATCGCAAACATGACGCCGTTCTTAGTATGTGCACCAGTTGTAGCTAAGGAGCCACTGAGCGGATATATGGCACCAATTTTTATCGTTTCTTCGCCCTTCTCTACGCACCCTGGCAATCCGACAATTGAAATCGCTACCAAGGCTATCAAGACTATACTTACGACCGTTTTTGCTTGACAGTCTATCTTTAACACTCTCGGTTGAACATTGAACAAATTCGCTGCTTCTCGTAACGAGTCAGCTATATTTATAGAGAGTCTCTTTGTTCTCTTATCTCAATAGCGCATCCTGGATTCAATATACCGTTGGGGTCGAAAACTTTCTTAATGCCTCGCATTAACTCCATCTCCTTTTTGTCCATGCAGATGTCGAGGTCCTCGATTCTAATTCTCCCCAGACCATGCTCCGCTGCCATAACTCCACCTAATTTAACAGCTTCCCCGTATATCTCTCTCCTTGCTTCCTTAAGATTTCCCTTTCCTCCCTCTATTAAATCCCTCATTAAGTGTGGGTGGAGATTGCCATCTCCCGCGTGTCCATAGATAGGAATGGTTGTGCCGAAACGCTCGGCAATTTTGTCTATGGCATCCATAAGCCTTCCCATGTTGGCTGGAGGTACTGCTACATCTAGAGCATCTAATAGGTTGTGCTTAAGTGATATGTATAAATTGCTTCGTATCTTCAAAATTCTATCTTGTTGTTTCTTTGTTTCCCCGATTACAGCCTCAAGCCCACGGTATTTTTTACAGATTTCGGAAATCCTCTCACATTGTGAATATACCTCCTCCTTACTTTTGCCCTCCACTGTTATCATTAAGTGCGCAGTTCCTATTTTACATGGCCACTCCAGGCCTAGATGCTCAGCTGAAATCTCAATTGTGCTACGCTCAATGTACTCTATAGCCAATGGTGTAATCCCACTCTGTAATACTTTTGGGACGGTATTAATAGCATCATGGCGGTTGTTATAGGGTATAATCATGGTTGCACTAGCAGCTAGTGGTGGAAATAGCCGCAGAATTACCTTGGTTATTACAGCTAGAGTTCCCTCACTGCCTATTATTAGATGCATTAAATCGTATCCAGTATTATTTTTGAGTAATTCTCCTCCCAGTCTTAGCGACTTACCTGTGGACAATACGACCTCGAGGCCCTTTACGTAGCTCCTCATGATGCCATATTTCACTGCACGCGATCCACCAGCGTTACAGGCGACAAGGCCGCCTACCTGAGCACTCTCGTCGCCTGGATGGGGTGGGAAAAACAAGTCCTCTCGTTCTACCTTCTCTGTTAATTCTCTAAGTGTAGCACCAGCTTCTACGAGTGCCATTAGATTATCCTTATCAACATCAATCTTATTCATCCTCTCCAATGACAGAATTATGCCGTTCTCTGTTGGAATAGCACCACCACACAAGCCA
>JAIWBQ010000069.1:0-8044 GCA_048633745.1 bacterium | reverse complement strand
CTCTTCTTTTCCCTCCGTCACTACCAAAGCTGAAAACCGCTTCAATCTCCTTAAGAAAATCGCCTCCCTGATTTCGCTGTTGCCTTTCATTTAAAACAAATCCCTGGCTTTCAAGCTCAGGTAATCTTTATCGCAGACAATAATGTGGTCCAGGACTTCAATGCCCACAATTTCGCCAGCCTCGGCCAACCGCTTAGTCAATTCGATGTCCCCTTTTGATGGCTCAGAATCGCCCGAAGGATGATTGTGTACAAATATTGCATATACACAATGCATCATATTATACACTTCAATTGCAATTCACCAGAAGGTAATTTTAACAAGAAGCCCAGTAAATCATGATGCCGTTGACCCGGTTCTCAGAATTGCGAAAGAGAGAAGGCTAACAGGGTGCTAAAGATGGCAACAAAAGCGACTATATGTTGCTTGCTATCCGCGGTGCCCTGCGATACCCACTGATGCTATTCTGGCTTCGCTTATGGGGAAGACCACCTAGATATCCTGTCACTTCCTGCTGCGTTGCCCCCGTTGGCGGCGGCCTGGCCTCCTGCCTGGTAAACAGGTTAAGGGCTTGCATCGCGGGTCGTCTAGCCATAGCTTTGGGCCCACCATAGGCAAGTCTTAGCTATTGTGGTATTCTCTCTCCATGGGTGTATGCCGCCCTCTGAGAGGCTTCAAAAGCACTGTTTTGCTTCGCACTCGCTGCAGACTGAGCTATACCGATTCAGTCTTTCAGAACTCGTGGGACACCCCACCAGAATTCCCGGTTCGTTCAAGTAACCCTCATTGCACAGCACTGTAGAGCTTTTGACAATGATACAGGTGGTGAGCTAGTGGACAAGAGACAATCATTCGCTTTGTACTTTTCCGCATTTTCAGCAATGCTGGGTTTAGGACTCATATCTCCCCTCTTGCCAGGCTTTGCAAAGGAATTTGGAGCTAGTGGTCTTTGGATAGGCATAATTTTTGCAGGTTTCGCGATTTCCCGTGCAATCTTTATGCCTATTGTCGGGAATATTTCCGATAAGATAGGAAGGAAGATTTTCGTTGTCTCAGGGCTCCTGCTTCTTTCGGTAGTCTCTCTCCTCTACCTGTTAGCCGACAATGAGTATCAACTCACAGTAGTACGATTCATTCATGGGATAGGTGCAGCAATCGTGCTCCCTATTGTAATGGCCTATGCTGGAGAGTTCGCGGAAGAAGGGAAAGAAGGTGCGTCGATGGGGCCAGTAACTATGGTGTTTTACATGGGGATGGCAGCAGGCCCTCTCTTAGGAGGGGTTTTGCATCACACACTGGGATTCAACGCAGTATTCTATGGCGCGAGCCTTTTGAGCGCAGTGGCTTTTTTGGCAGCGTTAATTCTTCTGCCGAAAGAAAAGAAAGTGAGGAGAACCCAGACGACCACAACGAAGAAAACTGAAACAACAGAAGAAGTTATGGGGCTTAGGCAGCTTCTCAAATACAGTATTGTGAAAACAAGCCTCCTCACAAGATTCATCGTTGCTTTGAGAGCAGCAGTCATTATGTCGTTCTTGCCTTTGCTTGCTTCAGGAATAGTTGTGAATCCCTCTCAGTTAGGGCTTGTCATTGCCATTGGCATGTTTTTTGCCGGTATCCTGGAGCCCTCCTTTGGTCGATTGGCAGACAGGTTGGGTGTGCGTAAGAAGCCGTATCAGGAGCTTACTGGCTTGTTCGTTGGCACAGTGGCACTGTTGGTAATACCATTCTGTCCCAATCTGGTAACGCTTCTGCTTGCCAGCTCTTTTGTAGGTATCGGGGCCGCACTATCAATGTCTGTTGCCGTAGGTGACTCCGTACTGATCGGCAAGAAGGTAGGGATGGGACACTGGATGGGTATATTTAATACTACGGGGAGTTTGGGAATAATAATTGCTCCTTTGGTGTCAGGTATTGTGCTGGACCATTTGGGGATAGACCCTGTTTTCTATGTGATGGGTATCGCATCTCTTTTGGGCAGCCTGCTCTATTGCTATTATGTGCGAAGTGGGCAATTGGCTACAGAATTGGGTAGCAATGTCGCCAGATCCTGGCCTACAACCGGAAAAAGTTCTTAGCTTTTAAGCTCAGGTAATCTTTATCACAGACAATAATGTGGTCCAGGACTTCGATACCCACAATTTTGCCAGCCTCGGCCAACCGCTTAGTCAATTCGATGTCCTCCTTTGATGGCTCAGGGTCGCCCGAAGGATGATTATGCACAAAGATTACCGAAGCAGCGGAAGAAGAGACAGCCTCCTTAAACGCCTCGCGGGGATGGACAACACTGGTATCCAAGCTGCCCATAGAAACGGGCTTGCAATTTATCAGCCTGTTTCTAGTGTCTAAACAAAGAACCAAAAAATGTTCCCTCTTCTTGCCTTTCAACTGGCTCCTCACTATGTTAGCTACATCCTCCGGGGACTTGATCGCTGGCCTTTGGCTTTCATCAGCAGCACTTTCCAGTCTCTTGCTCAGTTCAACCGCAGCCTTAATCTGCGCTGCCTTGGCTGGCCCAATGCCATTTACCTGGGTCAACTCCTCCATAGAGGCATTGGCAATTCCCTTGAGATTGCCGAATTTGCTCAATAGCCTCTGGCTGGTGACCATAACGGATTCGCCTCTAATCCCTCGCCCCAGGATTAAGGCTAAAATCTCCTGAGCAGAAAGAGCTTCGCCGCCCAGCTTCAATAGTCTTTCTCTGGGACGCTCACTGAGAGGCAAGTCGTGAACGGTGAAGGAATCTTTCATAGCCTATTTCCCCTCAACTGGCTTCCCTCATGACCCCCCGCAGGTACGCTCCTCCAGAACCAGCGCACCTGCCAAAACCAACGATGTGGCCAGTGCTGATACCACGGCAACTAGGGCAGGATGAGATTGCCACTCCTGACTCACAACAACCGTGGGAGATGCCAGCGTTTCTCGCCAGCGGCTATCAAGCCCGTCAATATCAAAACCATAAACCTCAGTTAAGGCCTCATCATAGGTGCTGCCCTGCTTGAGAAAAGTTAATAGACGGAGCATTCTAGCCTGCCCATAGTTACCCAGGAGATACTCTACAAGGCTATAGCTCTGAGCGTAGGAAAGGTAAGCTTTTTCAGGTTCAGCGGAAAAGGGGCTACACAGGCTGCGCACCGAAATAAGCTTATCGTCGGAGATAGCCCTTTGTAGGTAGGGACGAAGGTAAGGATCGAGTTCGCCCTCGTTATACATAGCTAATCCCTCATCAAGCCAGGTGGGAAGTTGACCATAGGGGCTGAAGGTTGCCTGGTGAACAACCAGATGCGTCAGTTCATGAACTAGGCTTCTCTTACCCCAATCAACTTGACCTGGTGAAATACCAATGGCAATAATGCCAAACCCGGTAAAAGCAGCGCCTCCAGTCCACTCCATAGGAAAAATCATGGCTCCCTGCAGATCATTAGCTGAGGCATAGATATATATTTTGATAGCTCTCTCAGGGTGAGTGCCAATATCCCTGGTCAATCTAATAAGACCTTCCTCACAAGTGTCCATCAATTCTTGAGCAAAGAAAGCATCACCTTCATACCAGAAAAGGGTCAAGTCGCCGCTGGTCAAACTTTGCCAATGATACCGATTATCATCAAAGTGCAGCATAGATGGAGAAGTTTCAATTTTGTTTCCCTCAGCATCACCAATCGTCCACCAATATGTTATTGCCGCCCCAGGAGGCAAGCTTCCTTTTCTCATATCCCATGTCCAACCGGTTTCTATCCTGGTTGCTGGAGTAAAATCAGCCCAACCTTCGCTGGTAACCTGAGCATAGTTCATCTTATCTATCCGGTAATGAAGACGGGCATCAATAATATCGGCATGGCTTTCAGCTTCAAGATTGAAAACAAGCTCAGTGGGGAAATGCACCTCCACACTGCTATCCAGAACTGAGATGCCATTCTCAGCCTTGACTGAAGAAGGAGCCAGCATTACAAGAAGGGCTAGAATTACTAAGCCGATGCGCCTGATCATTTCCCTACTTTGGACCGAAGGTAGGCAGCGATGAATCCATCCAGTTCTCCATCCAACACTGCCTCACCATTAGCTACCTCATAATCAGTACGATGATCCTTCACCATCTTATAAGGGTGAAGGACATAGCTTCTAATCTGGTTGCCCCAACCTGCCTCAATACGCCCGCCTTTGAGCTCAACTTTCTCCTTCTCTTTCTTCATACGCTCCATCTCAAGAAGGCGAGCATAAAGGATTTTCAAAGCAGTCTCCTTATTCTGATGCTGAGACCTCTGCCCCTGACAAGTAGCCACCAATCCTGTGGGCAGGTGAGTCGCTCTAACAGCGCTGCTGGTCTTTTGCATATGTTGCCCGCCAGGTCCACTGGATCTGAAAGTGTCTATCCTTAAATCCTCCGGACTTATTTCAATATCTACTGTCTCTTCAGCTTCAGGGAGGACTTCCACCAGGACAAAAGAGGTATGTCGCGCATGGTCAGCATCAAATGGGGAAAGCCGCACCAACCTATGAACCCCATGCTCACCCCTGAGATAGCCATAGGCATGATCTCCTTTAATCTCCATGGTAGCGCTTTTGATGCCAGCCTCTTCTCCAGGGGACACATCTAAAATCTCTGCCTGATAATTATGCCGCTCTGCCCACTTCAGATACATACGGAGCAGCATATTCGCCCAGTCCTGGGATTCCGTGCCACCGGCGCCAGCATGAAGAGCAAGCATAGCATTCCGGCTATCGTAATCACCAACAAAAAGTAGTTGGCTCTCTAACTGTTCAAACTGAGAGCTTAGTTTTTTAAGCTCCAGTTGTATCTCCTGATCGAGAGAGTCGTCATCTTCTTCAAGAGCCAAAGCAGCCATATCGTGAAGATCGGTGACTTTTTTCTCCAGTTCGCACCAACTATTGACTAGATTCTTCTTGACCCCAAGCTGGCGCATAATTATTTTAGCTTTGGCCGGATCTTGCCAAAAATCAGTCCTAGCTGACTCTGCCTCTATCCCGGCAATCTCTTCTTCCCTGCCAGGAATGTCAAAGATGCACCATTATATCTGAGATTCGGCGGCGTAGAGCTTTTAGATTTTCTTTCTCTTCTTGCATTGGCAAATGCTCCTTAATTAAATAACTTCCTCTGGTAACTCATCTCAGAGGTTAACCTTCCGCCGGCAGCAAGATGAGCTAAGCGGGTAGGTTCAGGAAGTCGGTAACCACAACAACATTTTGTCACCCAGTGCAAAGCCGATGCGAGGTCGATCTTGTGACCTATGGAAACATATATCGGCTTTATACCAATTTTAGTTCTTAAAGCTGCTCCGATAACTTCCCCATTATCGACTATCTCAGCATAAGAGCCAACCGCTTCTCTCACATCCTCATGTCTGCCACAAAGGATAGACTTAGCACAGCCTATAGTAGGCACATCGAGAAAAAGCCCCAGATGCGAGGCAAGACCTAACCTCCTGGGATGTGCAATCCCCTGGCCATCGACCAGAATAAGATCAGGAGTGTTACATAGTTTTTCACAGGCAGCCAATATCAGAGGCGATTCTCGAAAGGAGAGGAGCCCAGGTATATAGGGAAGGGCGACTTTGCTTTCAGCCGTCTTAATTTCCACTACATGGAGTTCGGGATAGCTAAGAATAACTGCTGCCCCCCAAGCCATACCCTGAATATTGCGAGAGGAAATATCAACGCCGGCAATAAAATGAGGATCGATTCCCTCATTTTTGCTCATTACACTCCCTGCCAAGCTCAATTGTATCTCTTTAGCTTGCTCAAGGCTCAAGTGCCATTCGTGTAATTTATGTACTCTCATACATCCTAATTATAATGCATTGCTTCTATATAACAAAGCTCGAAGCAAAAATTTAATTAAAACGCCCGCTATTCTTGGCAACAGTCGATTTTTTTGCTATAATCACAGGTTTGCTAAAATCACAATGTTAGCGCTCACTTTAATTGCTGAAATGTTTATCTGTCCGCTTGCAGAGCTAACGTTAAGCCAGAGTTTTGCCATCGCCATCTCTACAGCGATGTTTATTGCCATCGTAATTGGCAAGACACACAGAATCCCACGGCATAAACTCACATACCAACATCTTCGTTGATGGCAATGGTTACAGTAGAAAGGGTTGAAAAACTGCTAGAGAAAATAATGCGAAGGAGGCATTTGCATTGCTGAATGGGACCAACTGGTATCAGATGCCAGTAGAACATGTTTTTGAAGCCTTAGAATCTGGGAATACGGGCCTCACTTCCAGTGAGGCACAAGCAAGGCTGAGAAAATATGGTTATAACGAGTTGCAGTACAAGAAGCCCAGTGTTCTCATGCGCTTCTTACGCCAATTTCACAACCCCCTGGTCTATATCTTGCTTGTTGCTGGCCTAATTACCGGTATTCTGAGCATGCGGGGGGAGGATATGTGGATGGATATGGCTGTTATCCTGGGGGTCGTCATTCTCAATGTGGTAATAGGTTTCTTCCAAGAGGGAAAGGGGGAAGCCGCCATAGAGGCGCTCATGAAGATGCTGGTGCCGGAATGCACCGTGCTCAGGGATGGAGAGAAGAAGGTCATACCAGCGCGGGAATTGGTTCCTGGCGATGTGGTTCTACTTGAAGGCGGTGATAAGGTGCCCGCAGACTTGCGCCTGTTCTATACGAAAAACGTAAGTGCGGACGAAGCAGCCCTTACCGGAGAATCAGTACCGGTGGACAAGAGTGTTGAACCCATCTCGAGACCAAATCTGCCGCCAGCGGACCAGCAGTGTATTTCCTTTGGTGGCACCTTCATTACCCGTGGCTCGGCACAGGGGATTGTAATAGGCACAGCGGAGCAAACAGAGTTTGGCAAGATCGCCAAACTCGTGAAAGAGACCAAGAAAGTCACCACCCCACTGCAGAAAAAGATAGCCGCCTTCACCAAAACCTTGATCATTCTCATCCTCGGCCTGGGTGCCATTAATTTTATTATAGGATATTTCGAGGGATATACCGTCTCATATACCTTCCTCGCCTCGGTTGCCCTTATTGTCGCCGCAATACCCGAGATGCTACCCATGATAGTAACCGGAATTTTAGCCCTAGCTGGAACAGCCATGGCAAAGAAAAACGCTCTCATAAGGAGATTGCCGGCGGCAGAAACACTGGGATGCACTACGGTTATATGCTCGGACAAGACGGGGACTCTCACCAAGAATCAGATGACGGTATTAAGGATTTACTGTGGGGGGAGAGATTACAAAGTGACTGGTGTTGGCTATGAGCCCAGAGGGGAGTTTTTTCAGGGAGACAAAACGGTTAGCCCAGCGTCGGACAATAATGAGTTAGTTGAGACTTTGAGAGCCGGTTACTTTTGCAATAATGCTGCTCTGCTAGAAGACGAAGGAAGATACAACATCGCTGGGGACCCCACCGAAGGAGCTCTGGTGGTCTCAGCAATCAAAGCCGGTGTCACCGAAAAGCTCCCCAGTCTAGATGAGATACCTTTCGAGCCAGAACAACAATATATGGCTACCCTGCATAAGGACAAAGGGGAAAATATAATCTATGTCAAGGGCTCACCTGAGAAGATTGTACGAATGTGCCAGAGCCAGTTAATTGATGGCAGTATTGAATCTTTAAGAAGTGAGGAAATATTGGGAAAGGCAGATGAGATGGCGAGAGAAGCCCTGAGACTTCTCGGCGTGGCATATAAGACTGTTCCCAAGGAGAAAACCTCACTCACTTCAGAGGATATGGGAGCACTGACGTTCCTCGGGCTTCAAGGGATGATTGACCCGCCCAGGGAAGAGGCAATAGAGGCAGTCGGTAAATGCAAAACAGCCGGTATAAGGTCGGTAATGATAACCGGTGACCATGTGCTAACGGCAAAGGCCGTCGCTCAAAAGCTCGGGATAATTGAGGGTGATGACAAAGCATTAACTGGGGAAGAGCTGCAAAGCATGAGCGATGAGGAGTTATATGAGATTGTAGACCAGATCTCTGTTTATGCCAGGGTTGCTCCGGAGCATAAGCTCAGAATAGCCCAACAGTTGCAAAAGAAGGGGCATATTGTGGCCATGA
>JAIWBQ010000068.1:0-2462 GCA_048633745.1 bacterium | reverse complement strand
ATGGGTATGTTTAACTCATCACAGATAGCAAACACTATCCCTCCCCTGGCAGTGCCATCTAATTTAGCCAGGAAAATAGCGGTTATGCCTATAGCCTGGGTAAAATACTTTGCTTGAGCCAGGCCATTTTGCCCTGTGGTAGCATCCATTACCAATAAAATTTGGTGAGGAGCTGAGTCATCATGCTTAGCCGCTACCCTCTTTATCTTCTTGAGCTCTTCCATCAGATTGAACTTGGTGTGGAGACGGCCAGCTGTATCAATGATTACTGCTTGAGCGTGGCGATTATGTGCTGCCTGGATAGCATCGAAAGCAACTGCTCCAGGGTCACCACCAGGATGGTGGGCAATAACTTCAGCACCAGCTTCCTTGCCCCAGTATTTAAGCTGCTCAATAGCTGCTGCCCTGAAGGTATCGGCTGCAGCTAAAATGACTCGGCTTCCCTGAGAGGTAAAGCTGTAAGCCAGCTTAGCAATGCTGGTCGTTTTGCCTGAGCCATTTACGCCAACAACAAGGATAACCTGTGGAGATTCCTCGCGGAGTTTATCCTGAGCGCCATGAGATTCTTCGCGGAGCCTGTCCTGAGCGAGATTCTTCGGTTGCTTCTCTCCCTCAGAATGACCAGAAGCGAAGGGCTCAGAATGACAATGTGAATCAGGAATGCTTAGCAGATTTATCATTTCCTGTTTCAAAGCTTCCCTTATCTGCGAAACTTCTGTCAGCTTGTCTATTTTCACCCGCTGCTTGACTCCATCCACAAGTTTGCCTGTGGTCCCTACACCAACATCAGCCGAGATAAGCAATTCCTCTAGCTCCTCCCAGATTTCCTCTCCCACTGAGTCCCGGTCGAAAAGACCAGCTATTTTGCCAAACCAGGTTTCCTTGCTGCGCTTCACTCCTAATTCGGTTTTCCTCAGCCAATCGAACAACCAATGCCTCCGAGATAAACTGCTGGCGTATAGTAACACAACCGCAACGGACTTTTCAGTGCAGTTGCGGAGATTGCTCTTGCTTTTTCCTCACGAATAAAAGGGGATATACAATATCGCTGGCGCAGCAAGGAATCCAAACTGCAAGGAATAAGAATAAGAAGATGAACGAGAGCAAAGGAATCCAATCAGCTATTCCAAATGACATGAAGTAGAATAACGAGGCCCATGTACTTAACAACACGTGTCCAAGATGTGGAATTCTAGTTGTTTGCTTCCAATAGCCGATTGCAATGCCAGCTAGCGCGGCAGCATTTACAACCTTCCATTTCTCAATTCCAATAAAGGGCATTTTTGTGGTTTCAATAAAGGGCACATGAAACTCCATCTGGGCATGGAGCAAGGTTCCTCCCAGATAAGGAATCATGGCGTCGCTTAGCGTGGCTATCCCAATCGATCCTGTCCAACCAATCAAAACTGCCAGCCAGATTTTAGCTTTCCTATATCTCATATACATCGCTGTGGTCACAAGCGCACTCAATAAGACGTGGATCGGATGCAGGGTGTAAAAAGTGGTATTAGAAACATGGGAGGGAACGTTGCCTAAGACTATTATGGCCACGACAACAATTCCACTAAGAGCACCAAGGGCAGTGAAGGGAGCATGCCTTTTGAGCTCTTCTGCTATTCGCTTAGCCATTTCCTCAGTTTACTAGTTCGGTTGAAGGTCTTTTCCACTAATTGAGCTATTCTCTATAGCAATTGGAGCAGAGCCCCGAGAACTCAGAAAGGTGATACTCGGTATGAAAGCCAAAATCCTGGGCAAACTCATTTTCCTCCCGACACAATCCTTTATCGGCAAACTCCTGAATGGCTCCACATTGACGGCAGACCATAAAGCGATGGCAACCCTCTACAGTGCCTAGGCTACACTTCACATATCCACCGCTGGATAACGCTTTGTGAGCCAGATTGAGGCCAGAAAACAAATCAAGTATGCGGTAGATGGTAACGTGATTTAGATATTTGCCTTGCTTGCGTAGAAGCTTTTGTATGTCATAAGGGGAGAGTGGCTCTTGTACGTCCTCTAGAACCTCAAGCACTTGCCTCCGAGGCTCGGTTGCCTTATACCCCTGAGCTTGCAAAATCCGTATTGAATCTTGAACCATGCGCGACATTATACCAGATAGGGAAGGTTAAATGCAACAGTGTTGCAATTAACTCGGTGATGTCACCCTGAGTATAGCGATTGGGCCCAGAGATTCTTTGCCTGCGACTCAGAATGACAGCCTCTTTTTGTCACCCTGAACCTGAACGAAGGAATAACAAGATGAAAACAGGTGTTTTCTATTTCCATACCAAAGTATTACTATTTCACCAATTCCTGAAGCAATATTAAAGCAGCTTCCTTATCCAGTGGCTGATTATTGTTGCCACACTTGGGCGATTGTACGCAAGAGGGGCAGCCGTCAGCACAGGGACATTCCTCAATTACCTTCAAGGTGGCTCGCCAAAGCTCAGCTATCAGCTCAA
>JAIWBQ010000067.1:0-4777 GCA_048633745.1 bacterium | reverse complement strand
AAAGACGAAGAACTGGTATCGCCCCTGGCCATGCCCAAAAGGGTTAATAAGTAACCCCCCAAACCCTCAGCAGCGCCTTACCAAGAGCGAATAAAGGAATTCCTTAGCATAGCGCAATTCGCTGGTTATTAGCGTTTTCTTATTACTACTGAGTACTCTTTCTTCTTCAATTCAGCAACAAGCTGACTTACGTCCTCGCTATCTAAGTGAATAATAATATTCTTCTCTGCCTTCTTAGCTGTCTCCAGTGGTGGTATGACATGAAGGGTGGTGATCTTCATGTTAAGCTTGTTTATAGTTGAAATTATTTCTTCTATCGCTTTCTCTTCACCACCATCAATGACTTCAATTCGAGTGCCAGGCAGTGGAACACCAAGCTTGGCTACGCCAAATATCGGGTTCGCAATCCTGTAGAAAAAGTCGTTGGTGGTAACAATACCTACCACTCTGCTCTCCTCAAGTACCACAAGCGAACCCACCTTGTTACTTTGGGCAGTAGCCACTGCCTCCTCAACCGTTGTGTCAGGTGTAACCGTAACCACACTTGGTTCCATAATTTCCTTTACCGTGGTCTTCTCCAAAAGATAGCTAAGTTCCCAAACAGTGAGACTCGTCGCTTTAGATGGGGATACTTGCTCCAATCTACGTGCAGTTACCATACCCAGCAACTTCCCCTTATCTAGTACTGGTAAACGCGCAATCCTGTGTGCCGTCATGATCCTTTTGGCATCGGCTATACTGGTGCTGCTTGGAACAGTCACCACATTGGATGTCATAATATCGCTAATATACATTTCCTACCTCCTTTTCAAAACTAAGTTCATCTTAAAGTTGAACTTATTCTCTTCGCTAAATAATTATAGCACAGTAGCTGCTCATCAGCAACGAGATAGATAACAACTTTCCTTTCTATATTCGAGTAGGCTATCACAACCCTCGCCATGCTTTAGCTTGAAGCATTTGCTTAGTTGCCATCTTGACACGTAAGGTAACCCACATTGATAATTGTGGTGCTAATGGCAGGTAGCTTAAGTGAAGATATAGAGCAATTAAGGCAGAGTCTTAAGGACTTGCCTCAGCTCCAAGTGGAACCTCCGTTTGTTGTGGTCAGTGGTTTGCCGGGTACAGGCAAATCTTTTTTCTGTCGTAAGTTGGCTGAGAGAGCACCTTTTGTCATTTTATCAAGTGATGCTTTGCGTAAAATCTTGTTTCCTGTTCCACAGTATGATGAAAGTGAAAATAAGCGCCTCTTTCCTGCTTGCCATGCTCTCCTCGGAGAACTTTTAACAAAGGGACTACCGATCATTTTTGATGCTACAAATTTGCTGGAGCGGCATCGGGAATATCTCTATCGCGCTGCGGAAAAGGCGGGGGCAAATTTCATCCTAGTTCGTGTTGAAGCTCCTGCCGAGGTGGTGCAGCAACGCCTTCTCGCTCGAGAGAAAGGAGTTATCCCACAATATGACTCGGAAGCCAGTTGGGAAATATATCGAAAAATGAAGCCTCGAAGAGAGAGGATTTCCCGTAACCATTTCGTTGTCGATACTTCGAGAGACATCACCCCGGTAATCGATAAGATTGTAAGGACAATAAGATAGGGAAAGCTCTCCCCGTTTACATTAAATAAAGGAAGGGAAGTTAGAGAAGGGGATGCTGTTTATATCCCTCCTGAGAAAATCCATTCGCTAGCAAATACAGGTAAGCATCCTCTCAGGTTCATCTGCTTAGGGGCTGAAGTAACCAAATTTCGTTGCTGATTTTTCAAGAGATGTCAATCAGCGACCGACAGGATCGCACGGACAATGAGAAGAAAGAAAAAATTCCTCCATTAAACCCTTCAATTTCTTACCCAAATAGAGTAGAATTAAAGTTCCCGAAATTTACATATTTTTGGAGAGGCAGGTTTTGGAAATCAAAGTTATAGTTGGTGACATAGCTCAGATTGAGTGTGATGCCATTGTGGTGAATCTTTTTGAGGGAGCGGAGCAACCTAGCGGGGCTACTGCCGTTGTAGACAAAGCTCTGGATGGAGCCATTAGTTCTCTTATCCGCAGGGGTGAGAT
Source organism: bacterium (assembly GCA_048633745.1). GTDB lineage: Bacteria > Chloroflexota > Dehalococcoidia > GIF9 > AB-539-J10 > JAIWBQ01. The sequence continues at coordinate 2,714 of JAIWBQ010000067.1, read as the reverse complement.
TAAAGGTAAGTTTGGAGAACTAGGTATTGTTCATACCCTTGGCAAACTGCCGGCAGGGATAGTAGCTGTTGCTGGAGTGGGAAAACGCCAGGATTTCAATATGGACAAAGTTCGTGGAGTAGCAGGAGAGTTTTGCCGCTCCCTACGAAAATTGAACTGCCGCAAGATAGCTACAATGCTTCATGGTGAGGATTGCGAGATTGAGCCTGAAGCTTTAAGTGAAGCAATAGTAGAGGGTAGTCTTCTAGGGCTTTACAGTTTTGGCAGATATAAGAAGCCGGAATATGGGGATATTGAGGAGATGCTAATAGTGGCAAAGGAAGGAAGTAAACTTCCCTTCCTGGAGCAAGGCCTTCGTAAGGGGAAGGCGATGGCAGAAGCCACCAGCCTGGCTCGGGATATGGTTAATGAGCCATCCAATTATATGACGCCTGCTCAGATGGCTGATATAGCCAAAGAAATAGCAGACAAATATAATTTGGAATTTAAAGTTTTTACCTCAAAGGATATGGAAGAGATGGGCATGGGAGCACTTCTGGGAGTGGCCAGAGGAAGCAGTCAAGCACCGAAGCTGATAACTCTCAGTTATAAAGGAGATGAGCAATCTGACTCTAGCATTGGCTTTATCGGCAAAGGTGTAACGTTTGATTCTGGGGGGATTTCTATTAAACCGTCAGAGGGTATGGGCGAAATGAAAGATGACATGGCTGGTGGTGCCACAGTTATGGCAGCACTTAGCGCTATTGCTCAGTTAAAACCCAAGGTTAACGTCACATCTATTATTCCAGCTACTGAGAATTTGCCTAGTGGCACTGCCTTAAAACCAGGAGATGTGTTGAAGGCAATGAACGGTAAGACCATAGAAGTAATAAGCACCGATGCTGAGGGGAGGCTCATTCTGGCCGATGCCCTATGTTATGCTCAAAAACTTGGTTTGTCTCCTTTGGTAGATGTGGCTACTTTAACTGGAGCCTGTTGTATTGCTTTAGGCACCCTCTATAGCGGCCTATTTGGTAATGACCAAGAGCTAGTGGATAAGGTTCTCAAAGCTGCTGACAGAACTGGCGAGAAATTGTGGCAAATGCCTATGCCTGAAGAGTATAAGGAGCAAAACAAAAGCGAAATCGCCGATGTTAAAAACACAGGTAATAGATATGGTGGAGCTATTACTGCGGCCCTGTTCCTGGCTGAATTCATTGATAATACTCCTTGGGTTCACCTCGATATAGCTGGCACTGCTTCCAGCAGCAAGGACAGTGGCTACCTAGTGAAGGGAGCTACCGGAGTCGGAGTCAGAACTTTGGGGGAGTTAGCTTTGGGTGAAGCAAAGAATCAGGAGACCATATGAATATAAAGTGGCTGGGTCATTCTTGTTTTTTGATTACATCTAATGAGGGATTGAGAGTAATTACTGACCCTTATGCTGTTGGTGGCGGCATTAATTATTCTCCTGTTAAGGAAACTGCTGATATTGTTGTGGTAAGCCATGACCATGATGACCATAATAACGTTTCCGCAGTGCAGGGCAAGCCGGAGGTAGTGAAAGGCAGCGGCACAAAAACTGTCAAGGGAATTCAGTTTAGAGGCGTCGCTACCTATCATGATAGTTCTCAAGGCAAGCAGAGGGGACCTAACACCACCTTTTGCTTCACTGTAGCTAACATAAAGCTTTGCCACTTGGGTGATTTGGGACACGTGCTTAGCCCAGGACAGATCAATGAGATTGGAGGTGTAGATATATTATTTATTCCTGTAGGCGGATTTTTCACCATTGATTCTGCCAATGCCAGCCAGGTATGTGACCAGTTGAGGCCAGAAGTAATAATCCCAATGCATTTTAAGACGCCCAACTGTGCCTATCCCATAGCCAGTGTTGATGATTTTCTCAGAGGCAAAAATAACGTAAGAGAGGTGGGTTCTAGCGAAGCGGAGTTCGAACTAGACAAGCTCCCTTCTACCAGCGAAATAGTGGTTTTGAAGCCAGCTTTATAGCCAGCAAGACTTGGATACCAATTGAAAGGCAATGATTGTTAACACTTCTGACTTTATTTTCACCCCTCCACCGCAGCTTTCTTGGGCAAGACGGGTTCTAATTAAACCCTGCGCTGGTTACCCCTTACCATACCCTGTGACCACAACCACTGAAATACTTGGCAAAATTATTGCGGGCATCAGGAAAGTCACTGATGCTGATATCCTCATTGCTGATGCAACTCCCAGCGGAGAATCAATCTACCCGATATACCAAGCTCTGGGATATAGCTTTCATCAAGTGCTTATGCTTGATATCAGAGATTCCATATTTGTGGAAGTGGAGAATCCTCTATCTGAACCCTTCGCAGTAGAAAGTTTCTGGATACCTAACGTGGTATTGCGCAGCGACTTCTTGATTAGTGTAACCCCTTTCAAAGTTTGTGCTAACAGTGGTCGCTTCACTATAGCAAACCTTCTAAGTCTATTGCCACTGACCAAATATCCAAGGAACAAGCTGGGTAGTTGGAGAAGTTTAGATGAATTAGGGATAGAAAGAGTCCTTGCTGACCTCTATTTCACCCTGCCTTTCGATTTGGGCATTGTCGAAGCCCGCCAGAAGTTCGTCTATTCCGAGGATCCAACAAGAGGGAAGGCACAGGAATATGGAAAGGTCTTAATTGGCGAGCCTTATGAAATCGACCGTGAGGCTTTACAACTAGCTGGAATTGATTCTGAACATT
>JAIWBQ010000066.1:0-2940 GCA_048633745.1 bacterium | reverse complement strand
CACCTTATTAGTTACACTGGCAATTTGTTCAATGGGTATTATAATCTCCTGGCTTTGATTTTTAATCACCATCCATATCTTATCCTGCGACAATTCTTTCTTGATAGCAGTAACTACTCCCAGACTGATATCACTGGGCATAGCAACCTCTTTGCTCAGAAGAAGCACCTCCAGACCTCTGACGGTTACTAAGGTTTTCAGCATCCGTAGAATCTTCATAATCTAACCTACTACCTTTAAAAACGGAATACTGGGTAAAAAGTTTATACGACGTAAAGATTTTTTGGGCAAAGCCTATTGACTTCCTAACACTGCATTTATAGAATTATAATAGGATTTGTGGCTCCAAATTCAGCCTAAGGAGGTAACAGCCTATGAGGATGACTGGACTGTGGTTGGGGATAATAGCCATCGTCTTTGGTATCTTGGTGCTAGCCTTACCTGACCTGCTAAGATGGCTGGTTGGAATTGCTCTCATTGTAGTCGGTGTACTAGCTATTTTAGGAAGGAGGTGATGCTATGCTTATAACTGGATTGGTCATGGGGGTGATAGCCCTTATCTTCGGCATTGTGGTCTTGATTTTCCCTAAGATCCTTAACTATTTAGTAGGCGCTTTTCTCATCATAGCCGGGGCAATAGCTATCTTCCAGGCTCTGTTTTAATAGAGAGTGTAGCACCTAATTTCTACCAGTTTGCCCGGTTGCCAGGGTCTCTTTATATTTTGCAGCCACAGCCGTGGCGCAAAGGTTTCGTATTGACTCGATCTGCCTATGGTGTGGAGGGGCATGAGTGCCAAACAGCTATCGGACAGGGAAATTTTGGATGTAGCCGCTAGTAGGATAGGCAAAGTTAGTGATAAAGTAATTCTTGTGTAAGGAGGTGACTTATGTTTGACTGGTTTATGACACACGGGATTCGCATTTTGGTTCTTATCCTTATATTTCTTGTCTTATATCTTATCGCACGTCATTTCATACCGCTCCTGGTGAAAAGAGTGGTATCGCGGCGAATGGCGGGGGTATCGGAAACAGAAATAAAAAAGAGAGTTGATACCATATCTTCAGTTCTGGTTAGTATCTGTGGAATCGTTATTGCTATTATCGCCGTTTTGACTATACTCCCCGAGTTCGGGGTGAACATCACCGCATTGATAGCTGGCCTTGGCATTGCTGGTCTTGCTTTTGCCTTTGGTGCCCAGCGTTTGATTAGGGACCTAATTGGTGGCATGTTCATTCTGTTTGAGGACCAGTATAGAGTGGGCGATGTGGTTAATGTTGCTGGCATTGGTGGTTTGGTTGAGGAAATAGGACTGCGCCGCACTGTCCTCAGAGACTTAGATGGCGTAGTTCATTCCGTATCGAATGGCGCGATTGAGGTAGCCAGCAATAGCACAAGGGTATTCTCCCGAGTAAACCTAAATATATCCGTAGGTTATGGAGAAAGTCTCGACCGCGTCATTGAGGTTACAAATAGAGTATGCCAGGAAATGGCTGAAGACCCGAAGTGGAAGGCAGATTTTGTTACAACGCCAAAAGTGCTCAGAGTAGATAATTTGGGGGACTCAGGCATTGATATTAAAATAATGGGAGATACCAAACCATCTCGTCATTGGGATGTAATGGGAGAATTACGCCTTCGGATTAAAAGAACTTTCGATGAGGAAGGAATTGAGATTCCCTGGCCTCACACCAAGGTGTACTTCGGCAACAGCCTCCCCAGAGCAGAATAGCAGCAGCTGGTATCAAAAAACTCTAAGAATACCGCGGTGCTAGCATAGTTTGGAGGCATTGCCGCTCTCAGAGCTAGATTGAAGTTTAGACCCTATCACCCAGAATTTCCTGTAAGCCTTTAGCTTGCTCTACCAGGTAGGATCCGACTCTGGTACGGCGGACTTCCGTCACTGTACTCCCAACCCCCAATTTTTCTCCAATATCATGAACCAGGCTTCTGACATAGAACCCTGAGGATACGTCACAAGTCAGGATAAAATGGGGAAACTCGAACTTTTTGAGCTCCAACGAATAAATGCTGACTTTTTTGGGCGGTATGTCCACATGCACACCCATTCGGGCTAGTTGGTAAGCCTTTTGCCCATCCACCTTTTTAGCCGAAAATAGAGGGGGAGTTTGCCAAATATCACCCTGAAATTCCTTCAAGACCCTTTCCAATTCTTCCCTGGTTACTTCAGTATCGTTTTGCCATAAAACCTTCCCTTCAGAGTCAAAGGTGTCTGTCTCGACACCCAGAATAGCTTCGACTTCGTAAGCTTTGTCCAATTTAAGAAATAAAGATGCTTCCTTAGTGCGTTTGCCGAGAAGTATAATCAACAACCCTGTCGCCAAGGGATCCAATGTACCCGTATGGCCGGTCTTCGCCTTAAACCTCCTCTTTATCAGCTCTACCACGCGGGCCGAAGTAGGCCCTTTGGGTTTATCTATAAGTAAAATATTGTCCATCCAAGTAAGTATAACGCAAAACGGAGAATAAGATTAGGTTACAGCACTTTATTTATCTGAGAAAATTTGTTGCGAGGCGGACTCTGGAATAGGCAACTGTGTTTGAGCTGAGGGAAAGTACTGAATGCCACTTGAGGAAGGATACCTGTCAGTCTTGTCCTGACTAGGGCAACCCCCCAAATATCAGCACCAGGCCCACAGCCAGCAATATCACACCTAAGGCCAGTAAACCAATCAATAGCTTCATATTCATTATAGAATCCTTTCCGAATGGGTAGCCTCCTTCAAGCTACTCCGCAATAGGAACGGTGAAGGAAAAGCGGCTGCCCCTTCCCAGTTCGCTCTGGACTTCGATTTTACCACCGTGAGCTTCAACCAGGCGTTTAGCGATGGTAAGCCCCAAACCACTGCCGCCCATGGCTCTGGCACGGGACCTGTCCACCCGGTAGAAGCGCTCAAAGACGTTGGGCAGGTCCTCGGCAG
>JAIWBQ010000065.1:0-3181 GCA_048633745.1 bacterium | reverse complement strand
GTGCGAGGTTGTGTTATTTCATTGGGGGAGAAACTCACCCTGGCTAAATTTTGCCTTTCGCAGGATTCCTCCCAATTGTTTTTAGTATAATGCAAAATTCTCAATGACTAAATCCTCTTTGGATATGAGCTTAGCGACATCGGCTAGGGGCTGGCAAAATGGGGGAGCCAACCCTAGTTAGCAGGCGAGTACTGATTTTCCTACCTATGTATTCACAAACATCGTCACTATCATAGCTTTCTGGGTCATGTTAAGTACCCCTCTGAGGCCAAACTTATCGGGAGCATTATGACTGGGAGCTCTCAGCTGCCTAACATATCCGTGGTAATAATTCCCCAGAGAGCATATCGATAATTCGGGAGGGGCCTAGTTTTGTTTTAATGATCACCCTGGAAGGGTGCTCATTAATTACCTCGCCAATGATGGCAGCATCTTTGCCATAGTTATTTTGCTTCATTCGAGCCAAAACTTTATCAGCATCTTCAGGGGCAACTATGGCTACCAGCTTACCTTCATTGGCGACATAAATGGGGTCGAAGCCCAGAAGCTCGCAGGCAGCCTTAACCTCTTCCTTTACCGGTATCTTAGTCTCCTGTACCACGATGCCCACCTTTGATTGTTGGGCAAGTTCGTTAAGTGTAGTAGCTAGTCCACCTCTAGTAGGATCACGGAGACAATGAATTCTCGATGAGGCTTCCAGCATTTGAGATACCAGTTTATTCAATGGAGCACAATCGCTTTCTACAGGCACAGAGAATCTCAATCCTTCACGCTGGCTCATTATAGCTATGCCATGGTCACCAATGGTGCCGCTTAAAATAACTTTGTCCCCAGCTTTGGCATTAGCTCCCGAGATGTCAATCCCTAGGGGGATTACTCCTATTCCTGAAGTGGTAATAAACAACTTATCAGCCTGTCCTCGGTTCACTACCTTGGTATCTCCAGTGATTATACTTACTTCAGCCTCTGCAGCCGCTGTCTTTATTGACTGCATTACTTGTTCAAGCTCACCCAAGGAGAAGCCTTCTTCTATGATGGCGGAAAGACTCAAGTATAGGGGCTTGGCTCCGCTCATAGCTAAATCGTTGACTGTGCCACAGACAGCTAGCTTGCCTATATCTCCGCCGGGGAAGAAGATAGGATTGACCACATAGCTATCGGTGGTGAAAGCCAATCGCCCACTAGCTTCAAAGATAGCTGAGTCATCCAGCTTATTCAATGCGGGATTAGCCAGGAAAGGAAGGAATTTCTTCTCCACCAAATCATGGCTTAATTTGCCACCGCTGCCGTGGGCCAGAAGAATGGTGTCGTTCATAGCGCGCTCCATATTTTGGTTTAGAAGGGCTGCGAATTTTCAGCGGACTCATATTGATAGTAGGCGGCGCAAGCTCCTTCGCTGGAGACCATGCAGGGTCCCACAGGGCTTTCCGGGGTGCAAGCCTTCCCGAAGAGTTTGCATTCAGGTGGTGTAGCTGCGCCACGGACTACATCTCCACAGCGGCATCCTTTGGGCTCCCTGGGCGGTTTTAAGCTCACAGAAAAAGCCCTGTCGGCATCAAAGTGCTCATATTTCCTTCTTATGTTCAAACCACTCTGAGGCACGGTTCCAACTCCTCGCCAGTTGGCTTCACCAAGCTCGAAAACCTTTTCCATCAATTGCAAGGCTTTCCTGTTTCCCTCCGGCTTTACTCCGCGAGAATAGGCTATCTCCACTTTGGGCTGATCGTTCTCAATTTGCTCCACCAGCCTATCTATGCAGAACAGGATATCCAATGGTTCAAAGCCTGAGATAACACAGGCAACCCCATAATTCTTGGGGATAAATTCATAGGGGTGAGAGCCAATTATAACACTAACATGCCCAGGACAAATGATACCGTCTAACTGGACGTCACCTAAATCGAGCAGTGCTTTCATCACCGGCGGAGTCAACTTATTAAGGGATAGAACATGGAAGTTTTCCATTTCTTGCTGCTGCGCCTTGAGTATAGAGGCAGCTATGGTTGGTGCCGTGGTCTCAAAACCGATGCCGATGAAGATGACCGATTTCTTGGGATTGGCTTTAGCTATTCCTAGGGCATCCATGGTGGAATAGACTATTCGTATGTCTGCTCCCTCGGCCTTTGCCTGTTGCAAGCTAGAATAGCTGCCGGGAACTCGCATCATATCCCCGAAGGTGGTGATGATAACATTGGGCAGGTGAGCCAGAGCGATGGCTTTGTCTAAATCAGCGATCGCAGTGACACACACGGGACAGCCTGGCCCTGACATCATTTCGACTGTTTTTGGAACCAATTGACGGATACCGTGCTTCATTATGGCATGAGTATGCCCACCGCAAAATTCCATCAACCTGATTGTCTTGGTGGATTGGTTAGCGATTCTACGCGCCAGCCCCTTAGCTAGCTCACTATCTTGATACTCATCAATGAACTTCACTTAGCCTTGATATCTGCTCCAGGAGCTTCAGTGTCTCTTCGGCTTCAGCTTCATCTACAACCCCTATGGCATATCCAGTGTGAAGCAATACGTAATCCCCTACCTTTGCCTCCGGAGTAAGGGCGATGCTAACTCGGCGTCTCACACCGGCGATCTCCGTTTCGGCCTCATCACCTTCTATAGAGACAACCTTCACTGGTATCGCTAAACACATAACCCTAGATATTTTAGCCCAAATGCCCTAAGAAATACAAGCAGACGAATTAAATCAGCTAAAATGTAACCGAAGGGGGGATTGTTAAATCACATAAAATCTGACCAAAATGTTTAGGATATGGCTTGGTCAATATGTTAAAGGAGGTAAAGCCAGGTCATGGAGAGGATGGATATGCATTCAAGGAATGAGTATCTCAAGGTATTGAAGGAGGGCTACTTCAAGGCAGGGAGTAAGAAGGGGAAGTCTCAAATCCTGGATGAATACGAGGCATGTTGTCGTCCAGTAAACGAGTGCAATCTATTGACGTGGCACACCTGAGTTTATATACTGGTACTAAGGTACTAGTTACAAATTAACACTCAGGGGGGGATTACGATGATTAAAAAGGTAATAGCTATCTTGGTTAGTGTAGTGATAGTGTTAGCAGTCAGTCTGGCATCTCCTGCTCCAGCTTTAGCTGATGATTTCGGTAGTTGGCCTTCTGTGCCAGGTTTTGATAAAGGCGATTTCGTCAAGATTGCTGAA
>JAIWBQ010000064.1:0-2907 GCA_048633745.1 bacterium | reverse complement strand
CTTACCCCTACTCCTTTACCAAATACAAACTAAATTCAGGGACGAGCCTCGGCCTCGCGGCGGAGTATTGAGCGTTCGCGAATTTACCATGAAGGACCTGTATAGTTTTGATACTGATGAAAGTGGTTTAGACGAAAGCTACCAGAAGATGAGCCAGGCTTATAGGAATATCTATGCCCGCCTTGGCTTGCCGACATTAATGATAGAAGCTGACAGTGGCGCCATAGGTGGCAAGGGATCCCATGAATTCATGGTTATCACTGAGAATGGTGAAGACGAAATTATCTATTGCTCTGACTGTGGTTATGCCGCCAACGCGGAGAAGGCTCAATCTGTGAAGACAAAGAGCAACACTGAAGCACTGCTCCCCTTAGAGGAGATATCCACACCAGGGACAAAAACCATAGAGGAGGTGGCTGGTCTTGTTGCTGTACCAATAAATCAAACACTCAAGGCAGTGTTCTATTATGCCAATAATGAATTTATCTTCGTTGTTATTCGAGGCGATCTGGAGGTAAACGAAACAAAACTCAGGAATATATTGAAGTGTTCCGAGCTTCGCCTGGCTGCAGAAAGCGAGGTGGCTGAAGCAGGCCTGGTAGCTGGTTTTGCCTCACCCATAGGTGTAAAGGGAATCAAAGTTATTGCTGACGATTCCATAACCCTGGGGTCTAATTTCATAGTTGGCGCTAACAAGCCAGGGTATCACTTCAGGAATGCCAATTATCCCAGAGATTTTCAGGTTGACCTTATAGCTGATATTGCCCTGGCGCTGCCTGGAGATAGCTGTCTCAAGTGTGGCGAGAAGCTCTCTTCCACCCGGGGCATTGAAGTGGGGCACATATTTAAATTAGGCACCTTCCTCAGCGAGAAATTTGGGGCATCCTTCTTGGATAGAGATGGCACATCCCGGCTTATTACGATGGGTTGCTATGGCATCGGACTGGGGCGATTGTTGGCAGCGGTAGTAGAACAAAGCCATGATGATAAAGGGATTATTTGGCCGCTCTCCGTCGCCCCTTATCAGGTCTATCTTTGTCCCTTATATTTGGACAAATCTGTGGTTGCCCCTACAGCGGAAAGGATTTATCAGGAGTTACAAGGTGAAGGAATCGAAGTGCTCCTTGACGACCGCGAAGAGTCCCCGGGAGTTAAGTTCAACGATGCTGACCTTCTGGGGATACCCTTAAGATTGACCCTAAGCCCACGCACCTTACAGAGCCAAAGCATAGAGGCAAAATGGCGCACAGAGAAAGAATCCCAGCTTCTGCCTTTAGAAAACTTGGCTGCCGAGGTTAACAGGCTACTAAGGGAAAAATTAGCCCAATAATACGAACAGTCGATCCCCCCCGACAACAAGCCGGCCGATCTATCTCTGATGCACCGGTACCAAGAGCCCAAGCGAATTTAGCCCGCATCGCATCACCGGACGTCGACTTGAACAGGTGGAAGAGGGAGACGTGGAAGGGGTTGAATCATCCACAGAAGAGCCTGCCATAGAGGATCTCCCCGAACCCCCAGCACTGTCGGTGGAGGACACTGTGAAGGAGATGGAAGAGCATCACAGTATTACTGTCACCGTTACGCTTATGGGCATTGGCCAACAGGTGAAGCAGCTTCTAGATGAGGCTGTAAGTTCTCAGTCTTGATCGACTTTAGCTCGCTGCTGTAATCGAGCAGCAAGGTATATCAAAATGCTCCCAAAGATGATGCAGGCCAGTATCTTAATCATTTTGGATATGTCCATGCTCAAGAAGAAAACCAAGGTGAATATCCCTGCCACACTGGAGAGCCCGTACATTACCATGTAAGCCTTAATTGCTTTTCTTCTGGCTGCGCGCCAGGCCAGCCATCCAATAAAGGCTAGCGCTAAAATAATACCTACAGCAGTTAACATCTAAGCTAACGCTCCATTTCCTGAAAATGTCTTCCTAACAAAGCAAATAAGCCTATTGAGAGGATGAGACAGCCCAATTTGCCCCAGTCAGAAAGGTATTTCACATACTCTGCAGCCAGGTATGCTATGCCAGAGATACATAGTGCGATACCGAAGCCGTACAAAATATAAATTCTCATGGGCTTAGGCTCGTGGGGGGAGAGGATATACTGGATAAGGTTGTTGGGGGGACAGGCTATGATAAGCAACAATTATCCGCCGCTCCACTCCCTCGCGTTCTATTTTCACAGTATATTCTCCAACGTCAAATCCAAATGATTGGAATTCTTCGGAATCTAAAGTCCATTCCACCATCGCCTTATCAAATGACTTTATCAATTTGTCTTCGGAAAATAAATCAAGTATCTTTTCATTCTCTTTCCACAGTGATGCCTGAATAGAAGTGGAATAAGATGAAAAACGGCGGTTGGCAACTTCATAACGGAAGAATACCTTCTCACCCCAATTTGCCCCTGTGTAGTAGGCCTTGGGTGCTCCAGGATACCGACTTGACCAATATTCAGGCTCTACTGTCATCTCTTGCTCGCCGGTTGTGATATAAATAGTATCGTAGATGCCCAGATAGCCATCAATGGTAAATATGGCTATGATTCCGATGAAACAAGCTACAGCCAGATATAAATATAGATTTCTCTTGCTTTTTGCTCTCATGCTCTAAGTCTTGCTTCTTTTCCTTGCCTAGCTCAGTTTCTTAGAGCAGCACCCAGTTCCTGATTTAGTTTACCGAGCATTCGTTCTTGAGTTTGGTCAACTTCCTCATCAGTCAAAGTGTGGCTGGGTGATTGGTAGATAATTCGTAGAGCGAAGGATTTCTTGTCTTCAGGTATCTGCTCCCCCCGATAAAGGTCAAAGAGAGTTATCTGCGTTACCAGGGGAAAGCTTTGCACTATATCTTCCAGGTCTTGGTAGCTTACTTGCTCATCTACTACCAAGGCGATGTCCCTGATTAC
>JAIWBQ010000063.1:0-3160 GCA_048633745.1 bacterium | reverse complement strand
CAGCCATACTCCTGTATGTCCATAGATTATTGTAACCAGCCAGTGCCCTTTGAAAGCTACCACTTCTATGCCATTCTCTCTTTGTCGCATCAACTCGTTATCCAATTCCTCAAGAGTATCTTTTGAGGGACCTCCTTAATATTGAATTAGCTTGCTCACAAGCCACCCATAATTCTGTGGGGGCTCTCATCTTTTATCAAAATGGTCTTGCTCGGTTGCTTCTGTCTCACGGCAGCAACTATAATCATATCGGTTTGATATAGGAACATGGATAAGCAAATAATAGGGTTGAAATTTTTAGGATGCTTGCTAGGAGCAGCCATAGGCGATGGGCTAGGTGCCTGGCGAGAGGGAGGAGGGATGGCCGAAAAAGAAGATATTGAGCTTTCAGCCGGGAAGTTGGAAGAGCTAATTTATACCGATGATACTCACATGACAATTGGCGTTGCAGAATCCCTGGTGGAAAGCAAAGGCTTTGATGGAGAGCACATGGCCCAAACTTTTATAAGAAACTATGAAACTGAGCCGTGGCGTGGCTATGGCCCAGGGCCTCCCAGGATTTTCCAGATGATAAAGACTGGGGAACCATGGGATAGCGCCGCAAATAAACTTTATCAAGGTGGCTCCTTGGGAAATGGTTCGGCGATGAGGGTAGCGCCAGTAGGACTTCTATACTCCAATAACTTGGGAAAACTGAGAGAGATTGCTTACAGATCGAGTTCCATCACCCATTCTCACGAATTGGGCAAGGAAGGGGCAGCAATTCAGGCTTATGCTGTAGCCCTAGCCCTTAATGCACCACCAGAAGAGGAGATTGACAAGGAAGATTTTCTTCTAAAACTCCAGGATTTTGTCCGGGACCGGTTATATAAGGAAAAGGTAGCTGAAATAAAAGAGTTGCTCGGTGAGCAAGATAGGAGAAAGGTGGTTGCTGTGCTGGGGAATGGTATAGAAGCACCAAGGTCGGTGCCCACGGCTATCTATTCCTTTCTAAGGCAACCAAAGTCCTACAAAGATACCGTAATTTATGCTATAAGCTTGGGTGGCGATACCGATACCATAGCTTCTATGGCCGGAGCTATCTCGGGGGCGTATCTCGGCGCAGAGGCCATTTCACAAGAGTGGAGAGCAAAGCTGGAAAACAGGGGTCATATCGAGGCACTAGCGGAAAAATTATGGCAACTTGCAATCGATTAGATATCAACGATAAGATTGTTTATCTTAACTGGAGATCTCGCTCATGACAGTCAGTGTAGTGACTGATAGTAGTTGTGATATTCCCCCTGAGATAGCTCGCAGGCTCTGTATCACCGTAGTCCCACTGTATATCCAGCTTGGTGACAGAACTTACCTCGATGGCACGGATGCCGACGTTGATAATCTATATCATGAGCTAGCTCATGGACAGGAGACTCCTAAAACCTCCGCGCCTCCACCAGGCGATTTCATCAAAGTGTATAGCGATTTGGCTACTGAAACTGACCAGATTATCTCCATTCATCTCTCTTCAGGATATAGCGGTACATATAACGCGGCGAGTTTAGCCAAGAGTTATTTGGATGATAAATGTCGTGTAGAGGTGATAGATTCCAACTCAGTTTCCGCAGGATTAGGCCTTATAGTTATGGTTGCTGCCAAAGCAGCCCTGGAAGGCAAAAACTTAGACCAGATTGTTGACCTAATGCATCAAATTATTCCGCGAAGCCATATCTTCGGAAAGGTCGATGATTTTACTCACCTTCTCCAAGGAAAGCGCTTTCGGCTGACAAAGGGGCTGATTCTCTTGGGAAAAATAAGCGTGGCCTTACGCATCAAGCTGCTAGGCGAGGTCTATGATGCCGGCAAGGTACGCTCTCCGACTCTACTCATCGGTCGCAAAATGGCCTTGAATCGGTTAAAAAGATGGGCGAAAAGCTTTGAAACTATCGAAGAGCTAGGAATCGCCTATTCCACATTGCCGCAGGAGGCAGAAATGCTTGTTGAGCTCCTACAGCCACTATTTCCCAGAGAACGCATCCTTATTACCAGGTTAGGCTGTGCCACATCTACGTATGTAGGGTCTGGAACTTTGGCTATGGCTCTCATCCACGGTGAACAATTGTAGCAATTAAAAACTACATCAACTGCGTAAATCGCTACACAATTCGTTTCCTGCCATTATGAGCGAAGCTGTCTATTCCATCCTATTAGGGCTGCGCTGATAACGAGATACTTAAACTTACCAGGGGAGGAATAGTCTGCCTTAACTGCAGCGATGATACTTGGTTGATACACTGGGCACTAATACTTGGGCTTATCCCAAACTTGTAGCCAAAGGGGAAGCAAGTAAGCTAGGGTTTTATCAACACCTTTATTGCCTCGTCAGAGTTGAGTTGGGTTTCAAAAGCCTCTTTAACGTTGTTGAGAGTGAATTCATGCGTTATCAAATCCCTCGTCTTCACCTGGCCCAGTCGCACAAGTTCAAGTGCCATGGCCCATCTCTGCCCCGCGCAACCCCGCAAGGTCAGGTTCCTAAATATCATGAGGCTCATTAGATCCGGCTCCAGCTCGATGTTTTGTTCAAATACTGCCACCTGCATCACTCTTCCGAATGCCCGCACCATGCGCAATGCTTGGCGGAAGGCATCGACAGTCCCAGAGCATTCAAACGCTACATCTGCCATCTCTCGTGAAGTGGCTTCCTTGACAGCCTTAACGGGGTTTATCTCTTTGGGGTTCAAAGCTATATCAGCGCCCAAGTTCTTGGACATAGTTAGGCGTTTAGAGGAAGGCTCGCAAACTATAACTTTGGCGGCTCCTCTGGCCTTGGCTGCTTGGGCAACTCCCTGACCAATCATACCTGCTCCGAGTATGACCACGGTCTCGCCCGGCTGGATCTGAGCCTGCTCCACAGCATGGCAGGCGATAGACACAGGCTCAATGGTAGCAGCCTCCTCCCAGCCCAATGCCTCCGGTATTTTGAATAGTGTCTTCCCCAGTGCTGGATTGGGCACTACAACGTATTCAGCAAAGGCGCCATCCAGTCCATATCCAGGAATCGCGATATTGAGACACCTGTCCGTTTGGCCTCGCTGACACCAATGGCACTGTCCGCAGTTGCGGCGGCCGGTTCCCAGCACCTTATCCCCTACCTCTAAACCTTCGACAGCCGAACCTAGCT
>JAIWBQ010000062.1:0-5999 GCA_048633745.1 bacterium | reverse complement strand
GAATCTCCCGCTTATCTTATTGCTGAAGTTGAGCAGTTCTGGCAGTACTTCGCCTTCGGCAGTAATGTCCAGGGTGAAGACACGATAGGTAATACCACTCAGCTTCTGATCTGCCGGTGTTGAAGATATCAACCTGGTTATGGTCACATCGGCATCCTTGGCAGCTTCAAACAATGTCTCGTTGATTTCTATAGATTCAGTATATTCGCTGAATTCATCCTGGACGCTGCCAATACGGGAATCGGCTTCCTTGAGCCTTCTTTCCAGATCCTTTTTCTTCGCCGTGTATCTATCAAAATCCTGCTGTGCTTGAGCTATGTTGGCGTTTAGCGCCCGCTGCTGCTCATTTTGGCGACCATAAGCCACAGCGGCGGTGATAAGCAGAATAGCAAGAATGCCAACAATCAAAATCCACTGACTCGCTTTACTTATCTTCATAGCATAGATAATTCTACCTGTTTGAGCTTCTTAGTTATAGGGTCGGGGTCATAACTCAAAGACTCCGCTAGTTTCATCCAACATCTTTTGCCTTAGTATACAAACTTGGCTCAACATATGGAAGGGCAGCAGAAAAATCACGGTAGTTTTATTACTCTATTTTCCAGGAGACAATCTCCACTCCGCCAACGGATTCGTGCTCACCCTCGTCGCCCATAGGAAAGTCTAACACCTGCCCTTCTGGACTTACCCAATTGAGAGAATTACCCGGTTGTATGTCAATCTCAACATTCCCGACTATAGCTCCGTAGAAATCACCGCTGGGGTTTAGTGCAACGTCCCCTGTGATCGACATAATTAACAGGAAATGGCCTGGCTCAGAAGAGACGCTTGGATTAAAAAAGACGTCTCCCACAGCAATGATACATCCTGACCCATAGACAGAACATCCTGGCTGCAAATCAATGGTGCCTTCAGCAAAGATAGTATTCCCGTTAAGCACTATCCCGCAGTCTGGCTTTACCGTCAGGTCGCCCTTAACATAAACAGTCCCTTCGAGTGTTACATTCTTTGCACTACTGGCAGTGTTCTTGATTGTCAAGGATCCGTCCCTATACAACGGCCCAATAATGTCCGTATACTTAAGATCTATAGTATCGTAAAGAAACGGGGCTGATACGTTTACACCATCTTGGTAAAAATCGCAAAGCTGGTCCGCCGTAGGCCAGACTAGGACCTCCTCATTGACGGTGCCATTGATGGTACCTTTATTATCCAGGTCGTCGTAGTCTGGCAATGTAACGTTTCCCGAGATCGTGCTACCCGGTTGTATTGTAATAGTAGAATTACTGGTAATGGCACTTTGAAGGAGGTCAGAAAAATCATTAAGCCACACAGAGACGTATGATTCGATTGTGGTAGTGCTGCCACTGTCGCTGGTGGCTGTGGAAGTAATCTTGTAAGTTTGGCTGGTGATGTTTTCTACAGTAACATCTACAGATCTGTCATTTATTTCGTAGGAACTCCGTATCCAACTACTGTAAGGCCCTGCTGACCCTCCATTCTGCCATAACTGAGGTGACCAGTAGATGGCATCTTCTACGCCGGAATCGGCGGCGTAAAGCTCCTGGGCTTTCATCTCGGTAACTTGGTGCCCTTTGAGGCTGGTGGAGGCATACTGGAGGGTAGGGACAACAAGCAATCCACCTATAACCAAAAGAATCAAAACTATGGGCAAGACTTGTCCTTTCTGCCCGCTGGTTATTTTCCTTGATATTCGTTTTGCCATCTCTATCATTATTATCTTCCTAGACTTATTTCATGATTCAATCAGGTCGAGGTTTGACCTGCAATGCTCTCGTCGCCGTTTTATCACCCACCTCAGCGGTGATGTTCACACTAAGCACCTTTTCCACCTCATCCCAATGGCAGTCGGTACCAGCTCCTTCAGGCTTGATGTACTGAGCGACGAGCATTTGCTGCCCATCATACATACGCTGCAGCACCTTAAGACCATCGGGCGAATCAAGAAGCTCATAAGTAACGTTATAGCTTTCGCTGCCATTCCAACTCCCCCAGGTCAGCTCAAGGAACTTGGGAGGCTCGGGGCTATCGTTTATAGTCTTCGCCATTTGCACGTCCCGACTGATCCAGTGGACAGCGTTTCGCACCTGGTTGATAGCGGTGTTCTGGTCATTGCTGAGGGCAGTGCCGGTAAGTACTTGCTGTATGCTCATAGCAGTGGCAGCGCTGATAATGCCGGTTAGGGCGATGACTATCAGGAGCTCAATTAGAGTGAAGCACTTGTCGTTTCCCAGTAGCTTCTTTAGTATCGCAGACTGTCTCACTCTCATTTCGTTCGCCTATCAGATTGCTTCGCCTCGCTCGCAATGACGAGATGGATCATCGGTCTGCCTTATAGTCCGCTAGTGTAAACACCTCTTTATCGCCATTCTGGACGATAATTGTCACTTTCTGAATACCTTCATCGTTGGTTGATGTCTGGCCATTGTCAGTATCCCAAGGAACGCCTTTTATGTCATCAACAGTATCACCAGCATAGTTGATGCTCTTGACAAGGTAATAAGGATTTTCAGAGAGGTCAATCTTGAGATAAGTTGCTGCACCTCCCCCCGGGGCGGCGCTGTATTCCTGGCTTTTAACATACTCCATTTGACTCTGAGCTAAGCTCTGGGCCGTTGATCTTTCATCGGCGATAATGTTGCTTTTGAAGGCCGTGGATAAGCCGCCAATGAAGGCACCGGCAATTAAGCCCAGTAGAGCCAGGCCTATTAGCACCTCGATAAGGCTTGCGCCTTTAGCCTTGCCTCTGAAGGCTTTCGTTACTTTATTGGTCAACCTCAGTTTTTTCATTTTCCCAGCATTTTTCTGAAAGTGCCTTTATCTTCTTTTCCGCCGTGCTGTATTCCAGAGGAACAAGCCCCACCTTCTTGCATGACCCGAAGGGTCACACTACATTCATAACATCCATTTAATGCAAACACTTATATCTGGCCATAAATAGAATACATAGCAGAAAACAGAGATAGGACAAGGAGACCAACTACCCCGCCGATAATGATGGTCATAGTTGGGGTGATAAGAGCAACCATAGTCTTAGTTTTATCATCCGCCTCAGCTTCGTAGCTTTCGGCCACAGTGTTTAACGTCCTATCCAGGTTACCCGTTTCCTCGCCCACAGCAGTCATCTGTACCATAAGGGGCATGAAAAGTTTGTCCTTTGCCATGGGGCCAGATAAGCCTTCGCCAGCAATCATAGCTCGCTGGACTTCGGTTAACGCCTTTTCCATGGCTTTATTCTTGGTGCCATGGATAACTAGAGTCATTATCTCGGGCAAGGGTAAGCCGCTGCCAAACAGCAAAGCTATGCTCCGGCAACACCGGGAAAGCTCGTTAAGAAGGTTGATATGCCCGATGCGGGGCAACGTGAGCATTAGCTTGGCCCATTGATACTTCCCCGCTGGCGTCTTGGTGTAGACGTATCCCGCAACTCCGATTGCCACCATACCCAACAGCAGCCAGAGACCATAACTCCGCAGCCAATCAGTGACAGCAATAAGTGCTCTGGTCATTGCAGGCAGCTCGGCGCCGAAAGAAGCATACAGACCAGTAAAGGCAGGAAAAACAAAACCGACCAATACCCCAATAACTATGACAGCTACAATAGAAACGATGGCAGGATAAATCAAGGCATTCTTCACACCTTTTTTCGTTGTGGCTTCCCTTTCCACATTATCGGCAGCCCGTCGCAATACCGCTTCTAGATTTCCAGTTTTTTCCCCCACCGCTACCAGCCGATGATAAACTGTGGAAAAGGCACGAGGATGCTTACCCAGAGATTGAGATAGAGGGCTGCCACCCCGAACATCGGAGACTAGGTCGCCAATTATCTTCTTCAAGCTGCGGTTGCTCGCCTGAGCCTGCAATAGCTCTAGTGAGGTAACGATATCGGTGCCCGATTCAAGCAACAAGGCTAATTGGCGGGTGAACATTATTATTTCCGTGGGGTTTATGCTGGAGAGGCTGGCAGCTAATTTCCCGCCGCTAACAAACGGCGTAATCACCTTGAGGCTAAGCACTCGATAGCCGCTATAACTCAGCATATCGGTGGCTGCTTCCTCACTGGCAGCGGAAAGCTTGCCTTTGACTATTCTATTACCTCCCGTGTATCCTACATATTGATAGTCCATAAAACCTCCTGTAACCACATCATCGTTTTACTCTATGAAATAGGCAGTGCGCAGTACCTCCGAGGGAGTGCTGATGCCTGCCTTTACTTTGAGCATAGCATCTTTTATCAGCGGCACCATTCCCTCCTCTATCGCCTGCTGTCGAACCTCAGCGGCGCTGGCATGGTTCAGTATTTGCATCCTTATATTGTCGCTCAGAGGCAAAATTTCGAAGACCCCTGTTCTTCCCCGATATCCAGTATAGCTACATTGCTCACAGCCAGTGCCATGGAGAAACTCAGTCCGTTTTTCCCCTATTTCATCAGCGTAAGCTAGCTGCTCCATTAAGGAGACTTCCTTCTCGGTGGAGCAGTCGGGACAGATGCGGCGGATCATACGCTGAGCCACCACACCAATAACCGCCGATGATACCAGGAAGGGTTCTATGCCCAGGTCGAGAAGGCGGAAGATGACGCCTATGGCATCATTAGCATGGATCGAGGAGAGAACCATATGTCCTGTCAAAGCTGCCTGAACGGCTATCTTGGCAGTCTCAGCATCGCGTATCTCACCTACCAGTATGACATCGGGGTCAAGCCGCAATATGGAACGCAGTCCGCTGGCAAAGGTAAGTCCTGCCTTGGGATTGACCTGAATTTGATTCATGCTGTCGAAGCGGTATTCCACGGGGTCCTCAATGGTAATTACGTTTCGGGATGTTTTATCTAGCTTATTAACTGAGGCGTAGAGGGTGGTGGTTTTGCCTGCCCCGGTAGGACCACTGATTAAAATCATACCGAAGGGAACTTTGAGCATATTTTCATATCTAGCCAAAGCTCCAGGGGAAAAACCTAATTGTGCCAGGTCCATAATTGCCAGTGACTTATCCAGAAGGCGTAACACGGTAGTCTCGCCACGCACAGTAGGGGAGGTGGCTACGCGGACGTCTATAGGCCTGCCTTTAGACTCAGTGGAAAATTGCCCGTCTTGAGGGCGGAGATGGTCGGCAATATTCATATCAGCCATTATCTTTATTCGGGAGGTAAGGGGAAGATGTATTTTCAAGGGAAGAGACATAACTTCCTGAAGGGCGCCGTCAACACGATAACGGATTCTTAATTTATCTTCCCCGGGCTCAAAATGAATATCAGATGCTCTGGCTTTACTTGCTTCATCTATTATGATACGCAAGGCGCTAGCTACCGGGGCATCCTCACTGGCTTCAAGCAGCGTCTGTTCATCAACTGTTTCCATACCCGGGATGCGGGATACTTGCTCTTCAATTTGGCCAAAGCCTTTATAATTGAAGTCAATGGCTTCCCGAATTGCCTTCTCCGTGGCAGCAATGGATTCTATGCGCATCCTGCTCTGCAATGCCAGAGCTTCCAGTGCAAAGATGTCGCCGGGGTTTGACATAGCCACCTGTAAAGTGTTGCCCACACTAGCTATGGGCATGGCATTAAATCTTCGTGCCATAGCCTCAGGAATTAGCTGTAAGACTTCAGGCTGAGGTTTGCGCTTAAGCGGTTTTGCCTCCGGCACTGTGGCCAGTAACTCCTCGACAGCGCCCTGCAGAGGAGGCGGTTTCGCCTCCTGAGTTTCAAGTGCCTCTTGGGTTTCGAGTCTGATAATTTTTATTCCCTGCTGGTCAGCAAATTGCTCAGCTACAGGAGGAAGCTTACCAGTAACCAAAAGAGCTTTCTCCCATATTCCACTATCATAAGCTTTGGTATCAAATAGAGATATCTGGCTTAAGCTCACTTCGTCGCCGGTCATGTCATCTATACCTACTTTGTGAGTTACAAAGCCATCGTCCAGAGAGGCTAAAACATCGAAGGTATATTCTGCTCCTGACCTACCCTTAACCTTGGT
>JAIWBQ010000061.1:0-5335 GCA_048633745.1 bacterium | reverse complement strand
TGCGATAGCTGAAGAGTGCCCCCTTCCAGACTGGCTGGAAGGGGGCTGTTGGGAATCTTCTGGATTAGTACCTTCCGTAAAGTTCAGAGGCCTCCATCATTGCAATAGCGTTGCGTAAATTCCCGTTGGGCGGGAACTCACACCCGGTGCACAGGATGAACCCACCACCCTTACCCAATTCTTCAATCTCCTTCTTACACTCTTCTTTGACTTCCTCAGGCGTGCCCAGATAACAATATTGTGCCGGATTGATATAGCCGACAAGGCAGACCTGGGACCCCCACTTTTCCTTGACCTCTGTAAAGGTCTCGCAGTCATCACTAGTATAGGCAAAGGTTATGGCCACCGGGTGCATTGATCTAATCTGCTCATCAATATAGAGGCCTTCGCCACAATTATGAACTACCACCACGGCGCCCTCATCCCGGATAGCGTCGGCCAGTCGAGTGCAATATTGGCCTTCGCATTCCCACCACAGCTTCTTGCTCATGATGGTTTGAGACGAGAAGAGGGTGTCAAGCACAACGGCAGGTGCCCCGGTCCTGGCGCAGGCCCTGACGTATGGTTCCAAAGTGTCATTGATTATCTGCACGGCCGCCTGGACATCCTCCTTATTCTTTATGCAATCAAAAAACAGCCTCTCCGCTCCTCGTAGCATAGATAAAATACCCAGGGGTCCGTAAACAAATGCCATGATACCACATTCCGATCCTATCGCTTCCACCAACTGCTTGGCAAGTAGGATCTCCTCACTCATCCTGCGGCTCTTGGTGGGGTCAACCACTGGGATCTTGTGGTAGTCTTCTAAGGTCTTGACGAGTGGATTGTCATAGTTGGGATGGGCAGTATTTTCAATTGGGTAGATTACTTCCTGTCCCAAATCTTCAGCTTCCACAGAGAGGTCGACGAGTGTAAGATACCCATCAAAGCCGATTAGTTTGTAGGCCTCGATGGCGGACTTTGTCTGAAGGTCAGCCCTCTGTGACCATTTGTCATAACTAACCCCGTAGACCCTGCGGGCTGCCCCGCAAGTTAATGGGGCACATGGAACTCGGTCTGCTTCCTTGAGCTGCAAGGCTGTCCCTATACGCTCAATTCCTGTCATACCGTCAGACTTTCCTGATGTCATAATTATCCTCCTTAAATTATTCAGGACTTGTTACCCGACGACTAAGCATTCTGGCTTGTGTTCTTTCCTGCCCAGTTCTACACTGCTATCCTTTTTCTTGACGCAGTTTCCTCAGGTGGTCAATCATCTTGACCGCTTCGTCAACGGCGTTGGCTGCGCTTGAAGCGTATCCATCAGCACCAAACGTACCCACTGTGTCTGCATTTATCGGGGAGCCACCGATTATGATTTGTACATCAGGGTTTCTTTCCTTGATCATCTTTATGACCTCGGGCATCCCCATCATGCTGGTCGTCATCATGGCTGACAGCGCCACCATTTCAGCATCAGTCCTTAGTTGCTCGGCAGCGAACTTACTAATTTCTACATCCCTTCCCAGGTCATAAACACTCCAGCCGGCAACATCAAACATCATTTTAACTAGGTTCTTGCCGATGTCGTGAACATCGCCCTCGAGAACGCCGATAACTACGGCACCGATTACCTTACCGGCGCCCTTGGGGATTAGCGGTCGCAAAACATCCAGCCCGGCATATAGCGCATCAGAACACATCAGGACTTCGGGGACAAAGTATACCTTATCTTCATACATGTCACCTACGGTATGCATTCCAGCCGCCAGTCCCTCCATCACACACAGGTAGGAGTCGGCGCCTTCGTCCTTAGCCATATTAGACCACTCCTCAACCTTGTCCCTGTCGTAGTCTACTACTGCATCGTGAAGGTTTTTTAAAATTTCCTTGGTTCTCTCTTCTGAAACCATGCTTGTTCTCCTTTCTTGATTATAACATAGGACTTGAATCAGTGGATAGTCGTTTCTCTCCCTTTAAGCTTTTTTGTTTCTGCTGTCACCTCCTTTAGCAAATTACTTTTGTGTTCTAATCCTAAAGTATAACTATGATTCGCCTATCGGTTACCGCTTCAACCTCCTCAAGGTATTTCTGGGCTAGCTTTTTCAGTTCAGTCTCAGCTTCAGATGTTCAATCATCTTGACCGCTTCATCAACCGCATTGGCCGCGCTTGGAGCATATCCATCAGCACCGTATGCTTCCTTGACTTCTTCTGTTATTGGAGAGCCACCAATTATGATTTGTACATCAGGGTTTCTTTCCTTAATTATCTTTATCACCTCAGGTATCCCCATCATGCTGGTGGTCATCATGGCTGATAAAGCTACCATCTCAGCATCAGTCCTAACTTGCTCAACGGCGAACTTAGAAATCTGTACATTCCTCCCCAGGTCATAAATAGTCCACCCGGCGATATCAAACATCATCTTGACCAGGTTCTTGCCGATGTCGTGAACATCTCCCTCAAGAACACCGATTATTAATACACCTACTACCTTACTTCTGCCCTTGGGAATAGCCGGCCGCAATATATCCAGTCCACAGTATAGTGCATCAGAACACATCAGTACTTCGGGGACAAAGTATACCTTATCTTCATACATGTAACCCACCCTGCGCATCCCATCAGCCAGCCCCTTCATCACTGCCAGATAGGGGTCTACGCCTTCCTCCAAACAAGTTCTGCTCAACTGCTCAACAGCTACATCATCGTAGTCTACCACTGCCTGACTGAGTAGTCCCAACAGTTCCTTAGTTCTCTCTTCTGAAGCTATACTTATTCTGCTTTGCCTCGGCACGCTCCAAGACTTTGGCATGCGTGTAACTTCGGCTTTGGTTACCGCTTCAACCTCCTCAAGGTATTCCTCGGCTAGCTTCTTTAGTTCAGCCTTTGCCTCGGCACACTCTAAGACTTTGGCATAAGGCTCTAGTTTACCTCGGAGACCCGCTGGCAAGACCTCGGCAAAAGCCTTGATCCAACCATAATTAATTGGCATCCTAACGCCCAGTTCCTCAGCACAGCTAGGCACAAAGGCTTCCACTTCCTCTGGTAAAGGTTTGCCTTCAACCAAATTTTCCAACGCCTTCGCCATAGTGATACCACGACTATCAGATACCGCCTTAACCTTGTTATAGAGTTCCTTTGATATCTTTACTACTTTGGCAGCCATTTCAGCTCCTTTCCTTTCTCTTAATATGCTCTTAGCAGGCTATCGTAGCATCTGGTATAACAATCTCTTGCATCCTGCAAGTCTCGTTACTTGCATAGAATTCACCACATAGCCTGCTATAACCGAACATAATATCGGGTTGCTATGCTGGTTACCCTTAATTTTAGGTTACCGCATTGGTTACCATTTGTCAATACAGTGAATCGACTAATAATTAATGTTACCGAAAGTGGTATTGTTGCCTCAAAAAATAGGTTACTAAAGGAGGGCAGGGTGACACGAGGCAGCATAAAGGAATACAACGAGGCAGTACAGTGGCGATATCTTCAGGCAAAGAAAAAGAAGAAGAGCCAGATATTGGACGAATTCATCAATGTTATAGGCTACCATCGCAAGGCAGCGATTCGGCTACTCCGCCGAGGAAATCAGCTGATGTCTAATAAAAAGCGTGGGCGCCCTCGACAATATGGGGCTACTGTGGCTAGAGCGCTGAGGGTAGCCTGGGAAGCCACCGACCGCTTATGCTCCAAGCGCTTACATCCATTCCTGCCGGAACTAGTAAAGGTTCTGAGGAGATATGGTAACAGTACCATGAACACTGAGATTGAAGCTCAACTATGCCGAATTAGCCCAGCTATTATTCTATCTAAACTAGCTTACAGGTTTTTGCTATCCTCCTTTACTTACGGTTCTGAGATTGTGTGATAGTTTATTGGAAGTTGCCAAAGGTCGGAATTCATAACTGCTTTCTCAGAGTAATTCTATCACATAGGGGCATTTTGGAAGCTCTTTATGGTTTCGAGAAGAAAATCTTTAAGTCTGTCAAGCCCGGTTAGTTTCTTACCCATAATTGGCAGACCTATGTAATTGCTGAATTCCTCCATATCATTCTTGTACTCATCTAAGTCTTCTAGAGAGTCAAAGAGCATGATTCCCTTAAGCTTACTGAACTGTTTCTTTATATCTTCCGGGCTCCAGCCGTAAAAGATGGGATTGAATCGAGGATTCACTTTTAACTGTGATGGCATCCAGCCCGGAGACAGGTAAAAGTACTCGTTGTTTGGGTCGATTTCCGAAAGTTTCCCATGTCCACCGAGCAGGCAATCAATACAGTTCAAGGCATCAACCTTAACAACATTGTCGTACTTGCCGATTATCTCTTTCATTTGGGGATGACACCAATCACCATAGACAACGATTATTCCTCTCGAACTGTCTTTTGAACATTCTTTGATAGCTTGCTTCAGTTGTTTGCCTAATTCACCAAAGTCAGCGTGTAGACCTGCGTCTAGGAAGAACGGTTCAACGGGCAACTGACTGTCCGCAATCAGTTTTTCTACCTCCTTCCTTAAAATACCACAGCAGATTAGGTAAGGTTTCTTATAATCCATAGAGTCCTCCATAATTTCATTATACATAATTTGAGTCTGTATAAATTAAAGGTGCAGTTCTATAACATCGCCATCTTGCAAAATATGGTCTCTTTTTGCCATTATGCCATCGTGCTTTCCCGAACCCCACAGCCGGGCATATTTTAGCTTGGCTCGGAAATCCTTGTGGACTGATGCCGCCGCATCCTCCAGCCGGCTCCCCTTTTCCAGGATTATCGGGTCGTTAAAGTCTGGCTTCTGGCTTGGAGCCTTAGTGTAAACGCGAATAATATCAAGCACTTGATAGATTTCATGTTTCAGTTGTTCTAAACCTGACCCTTCTTTAGCTGAGATAGCCACCACTGGTAGTTGCTCTTTATATTTGTCCTTCAATGCTAGATAGTTGTCACTGGTATTATCAAGGTCTATCTTATTGCCGATAATTAGTGCCTTCTTTTCTCCAAGCTGTATTCTCATGTTTTCCAGTTGGGTGATGATGGCTTCAACCTGAGCTAACGGAGCATCGCTTAAATCGGCTACAATAAGCAGGGCGTCAGCTCGTCTGAGTATAGGTGGCAGCCACCACTCAATAGACTGGGCTACCAGGGGTGGGGTATCAATTAATTGTATTTGTATGTTCTCAAATTCCATCATCCCTGGAATAGCACTTCGAGTGGTATAAGGGTATTCAGCTACGGTTGGGAAAGCATTGGTAATGCTGGAAACAATCTGAGATTTGCCGGCATTAGGTAAGCCAACTATCACTACCTGGGCTGCTCCTTCTTTCTCAATAACCATTGACGCCCTCTGGGTAGC
>JAIWBQ010000060.1:0-3283 GCA_048633745.1 bacterium | reverse complement strand
GCACGTCGGATATCTAATCCATCCTTCAGTGAAATGCGCCCTCCGGTTATTGTATTGATTACCCCATCTACAGAATTATCCTGAATGACATCAATGACGCTGGGATGCCCTTCGCTTAGTTTCTTGGTCACCATTTTTACTGGAAGTCCTATGGCTTCAATCATAGCTGCAGTCCCCTCTGTGGCATAGAGCTTGTAGCGAAGCTGGTGCAACTTCTTGATTAAGGGTAAGGACTCAGCCTTGTCTCTATCTGCGATGCTAAGTAGCAGGCTGCCTCTTTGAGGCAGCATCAACCCTGCAGCCATAAGCGCCTTAACCAAGGCAGCCTCAAAGCTGTAATCAATCCCCATAACCTCGCCGGTGGATTTCATCTCAGGACCAAGGTAGCTATCCACTCCAATCAGCTTGGACATAGAGAAAACAGGAGCCTTTATGCCCACCAGTTTTTGTCTCCTCCGTAATCCGCCTTTATATCCTTGCTCTTTAATGCTAATCCCAGCCATTACCTTTGTAGCAATTCGTACCATAGGCACACCAGTTACCTTGGACATAAAAGGCACAGTTCGACTAGCACGAGGGTTTACCTCGAAAACATATATCGACGAACGGTCATTTTCTCTCATGATTACCATCTGAACATTCATCAAACCTTTAATTTTCAAAGCCAACCCAATTCTGGTGGTGTAATCCACCATGGTATTTACCTCGTCTTCAGTTAAATTGATTCCCGGGTAGATAGCCAAAGCATCACCACTATGCACACCCGCCCGTTCAATGTGCTCCATTATGCCCGGAATAAGTACCTGCTCCCCATCGCAAATAGCATCTACCTCAACTTCTTTCCCCTGCAAATACTTGTCTATGAGCACACGGCGCTGGCTATCTAGCTCCAGAGCCATCGTCAAGTAACGAATTAGCTCAGCTTCACCGTGCACGATCTCCATAGCTCTGCCGCCTAGAACATAGCTAGGACGTACTAGCAGCGGAAAACCCAAAGACTTAGCTATGGCTAATGCCCCCTCAACGGATGACACACCAGCACCTGGTGGCTGGGGGATGCCCAGCCTGTCTAGGAAGTCTTCGAAGCGATGACGGTCTTCAGCTATGTCTATGGCTTCGGCACCAGAGCCAAGAATTGGCATGTTGCTGCGGGCCAAAGTCTCAACCATGTTGATGGCTGTTTGTCCACCGAACTGGACAATGGAAGCAGGGGATTGCTTCGCTTCCTCTTCGCTTTGCTCAGAGCTTCGGCTCGCAAAACCTTCGTTTTCAAGTATATCTCGAATGCTTTCCTCATCCAAAGCCTCAAAGTAAAGGCGATCGCTAGTATCGAAATCAGTGGAAACTGTTTCCGGGTTAGAATTAATCAGGATGCTCTTCACTCCCGCTTCCTGAAGCGCCCAGGCAGAGTGAACACAACAATAATCAAACTCAATTCCTTGTCCAATGCGTATGGGCCCGCTGCCGATAACTACAGCTTTCTTGCCCTCCAGCGACTCGGCTTCATTCTCCTTCTCATAGGTACTATAGAAATAAGGGGTCTCCGCATCAAATTCAGCAGCGCAAGTATCCACCATCTTATATACCGGGCAAATGTGCCATTCATGGCGAGTTTGCCTTACCTGCTCTGACAATCTATCAGCTAAAGTGCCAATCTGCTCGTCACTGAATCCGAGCCGCTTTGCCTCCCATAAAAACTCGGGCTTGAGGGGTTCAGAGAGGAGCCTCTTCTCCATATCAACGATGTTCTGGAGCTTGTAAATAAACCAGGGGTCTATCCCAGTGAGGCGGCAGAGCTCCTGGGGCGTAGCTTCCCTCCTCAGCGCTGCCATAATTGCCCAAATCCTTAGATCGTTAGGCTGAAGCGGATAGGAATCAAACTCTTCCCGTTTGCTCCAACTGGGGTCTTCCCAAAGGAGGTTGCGTTTGTCAAATTCCAAGGAGCGCACTGCCTTTTGCAATGCAGCCTCAAAACATCTATCAATAGCCATCACCTCCCCAGTGGCTTTCATCTGGCTGCCAACATCTCGATCGCCTAAAGCAAATTTATCAAAAGGCCACCTTGGGATTTTAACCACGCAGTAATCCAAAGCTGGCTCAAAAGATGCCAGTGTCTTGCCTGTGACCTTATTTGGTATTTCATCGAGCCTTCTACCTATAGCTATCTTGGCAGCCACTCGGGCGATGGGATAGCCAGTGGCCTTGCTGGCTAAGGCTGAACTGCGACTGACGCGTGGATTGACTTCAATTACGTAATACTGACTTTCTGTGACCTCTTTTTGGTCTGGAGCCCATTTCTCAGCGACTATGGGATGTGGAGTAAGAGCAAATTGTACATTACAGCCACCTTCAATGCCCAAAGCTCTTATAATTCTCAGGCTGGCTGACCTGAGCATCTGGTATTCCTTATCGCTGAGAGTCTGGCTAGGAGCTACCACAATGCTATCGCCGGTATGCACACCCATAGGATCAATGTTTTCCATATTACAGACAGTGATGCAGTTATCAGCAGCATCCCGCATAACTTCATATTCGATTTCCTTCCAGCCCAAAACACATTGCTCCACCAGAACTTCGTGGCTCAGGCTATTATCCAAGCCACTGGCAACTATCTGCCCAAGCTCTTTTGTATTGCGCGCGATGCCACCACCAGTACCACCCAGGGTATAAGATGGGCGGATAATGAGAGGCAAACCAAGGGATGCTGCCAACTCTTTGGCTTCCTTTACTGACTTCACCGTGGCGCTGGCAGGCACAGGCTCACCAATATCAATGAGGAGCTTTTTAAATAGGGATCTTTCCTCAGCCGTCTTTATCGTTTCTATTGGTGTCCCCAAAAGCTTCACATTGTATTCATCCAGCACGCCAGCATCAGCTAATTCCACTGCCAGATTAAGCCCTGTTTGCCCTCCAAGTGTGGGCAATAGTCCATCAGGACGCTCTCTTTCGATCACACGAGCAAGGACTTCCACAGTGAGTGGTTCAATATAGACAATATCGGCAATCCCCTCGTCGGTCATTATGGTAGCCGGGTTTGAGTTCACCAGAACCGTGGTAACGCCTTCTTCACGAAGCGCCCGGCATGCCTGAGTTCCGGAATAATCGAACTCCGCCGCCTGCCCGATGATTATGGGACCTGAGCCAATGACTAAGACTTTAGATATTTTGGACATTTTGCCTCTTCTTAACCAAATATATTATTATTGCTGCTGACATGGCTAACACAAACTCAGCTTCGTCAATTTTAACTTCTGATGTTACGACTAATACGTGTGCTACTACT
>JAIWBQ010000059.1:0-2177 GCA_048633745.1 bacterium | reverse complement strand
CTCTGTTGAGGCACTTGAAGCAATAGTGGGAGCTCATCCTGAGTTAGTAAACCATAATTTGGAAACGGTTCCTCGACTCTATTCGGCGGTCAGGCCGAGAGCGGATTATAGCCGCTCTTTAAAGCTCCTCTCTATGGCAAAGAAGCTGAACCCGGACATAGTGACCAAATCCGGTCTAATGCTAGGCTTAGGGGAGACAAAGGAGGAGGTAGTGAAGGTTATGGAAGACCTGAGGAGGGTCAACTGCGACCTGCTTACTATTGGTCAATACCTGCAACCATCTTCTGAGCATCACCCTGTAGTCAGGTTTATTTCCCCCGAAGAGTTTTCTCAATACGGAGATATTGGTAGAGACATGGGCTTTGTTGAAGTTGTCGTCGCCCCTCTGGTAAGAAGCTCCTTCAAGGCGGCTGAACTCTATGCCAAAGTAAAAGGCAATGCGTGTAGTCTTGTTTGAAGCTATTCTCAGGAGAGAGGACGAGATATGTTTTGAGGTAGCTTTACAGTCGAAAAAACCTATATGGTAGAAGGAGGATATTCATGATGAACCCGACGGTAGACGGTCAATTGTACGGTTATACAGGTAAATTAGTGCGAGTAGATTTAACTGACGGAAAAGTTAATGTCGAAAAAGTTGCTCCTGAACTGTTAAGGAAGTTTCTAGGTGGGGTTGGGTACGGCGCTAAACTATATTACGATGAGGTTCCAGCAGGTATTGACCCCTTAAGCCCACAGAATAAGCTGATCTTCACTACGGGGCCTCTGAGCGGGACGAGAGCCCCGGGGGCAGGATTTGCTGAAGTCTGCTTTAAATCACCGCTAGGTGATATTTGGGCTGAATCAAAGTGTGGAGGTGAGTGGGGTGGCGCTCTGAGGAAAGCAGGCTTTGATTTTTTGGTTATAGAGGGGAAAGCTAAAGAGCCAAAATACATTGTAATTGACGATGGTAAAGTCGAGATAAGACCTGCAGACAAGCTGAAAGGGGAAACGACATCTCGAAAGGATAAGCTCATTAAAGAGGAGTTAAAAGATGCGGCGTTTGAAAATGCCGTTATAGGGCTTGCGGGTGAGGAATTGGTGAGATTTGCTAGCATCATGGTTGGAGGACGCGCCTTTGGGAGGTGTGGGCCTGGTGCGGTGATGGGTTCAAAAAATCTGCTCGCTATTGCCGTGAAAGGCAGTGGCGATATTCCTGTTGCCAAACCAGATAGGTTTAAGACAGCAGTAAAAGCGGGGAATAAAAAAGTCTTGGATGAAACTGCCGGGGAAGGCTGGGCCCCTGGTGGCACTACCGTAGAGATAACTCAATGCGACAAACTTGGCGATATTCCGACGAAGAATTGGAGGGCTAACTCATGGGGGAAAGGCGAAGAGCTTTACCATCACTTCGAAAGTAAAAACCTAATGAGAGCTCATGCGTGCTATAGGGGGTGTGTTCTGCGGTGTGGCAGAGTTGTTAGAGTAGAGACCGGGAAGTGGAAAACCCCTGAGCATGAAGGCTCCGAGTATGAAAGCATTTGTGCCTTTACCTTCTTCGTCTTAAACGATGATATGGATGCTGCCGTACATGCCACATACCTATGTAACGAGTATGGCTTGGACACGATATCTACAGGCGCAGTTATTGCTTTTGCTATGGACTGCTACGAACAAGGCATGCTGGACAAGAAAGAGGTAGACGGCTTAGATCTTAGCTGGGGAAACACGGACACTGTAGTCGAGTTAGTTCATAGAATAGGTAAAAGATCGGGCGTAGGGAGGATTCTAGGCGAGGGAGTAAGGTATGCTTCTCAGGAAATTGGTAAGGGCTCGGACCTTTTTGCCATAGAGGTCAAGGGCCTTGAGGGGCCAGCCCACGATGGAAGATCTGGCAAGGCTCTGGCGATAATGTATGGGACGGGCAATAGGGGCATGTGCCATATTCATACTCTGGAGGGGATGGCGTTTGATAGCCTCAAGAATGACTTTGGGCTGATTCCTTATGGAGTTCCCGACCCTCAGACTTTAGAACGTTTTGCGGAAGAAGGCAAAGGAAGAATAGCAAAAATTCTGCAGGATTTTGGCATACTGCCGGATATTCTCGGCATATGTAAACTTTACTCATATAGTGGCTTAGTGCTTCCCGAACTCGCTGAACTCATCTCCTCATTAACAGGCTGGGACATCAGCGAACAAGA
>JAIWBQ010000058.1:0-6853 GCA_048633745.1 bacterium | reverse complement strand
CCGAGCGTATTCTTATAGGTGTTGCCTGGCCTTATGCCAATGGGCCCCTACATTTGGGGCATGTCGCTGGGGCTTATTTACCTGCTGATATTTTTGCTCGTTATCATCGTCTCAAAGGTAATGAAGTGCTGATGGTTTCAGGCAGTGACCAGCATGGGGCGCCAATCACAATTCGTGCTGAACAAGAATCTATCACGCCGCAAGAAATAGCAACTAAGTATCATCAACAATTTCTTGATTGCTGGCAGAAGTTGGGCATCTCTTTCGACCTATTCACTACCACCAGCACCCAAAATCATGCGCAGGTTACTCATGAGATATTTCTTGCTTTGCTCCATAAGGGCTACATCTACAAAGATAAGATGTTTCAGGCTTATTGTCCTAAGTGCCGGCGTTTTCTTCCTGACCGCTATTTGGAAGGCACGTGCCTTTACTGTGGCTTTCCTAAAGCGCGTGGTGATGAATGTGACGAGTGTGGTAAGCCTTTAAATCCTTCCGAGCTCAAGGATCCCCATTGCTATTTATGCTCTACCCCAGTCAGGTTTGAATCTTCTGAGCATTTCTTTCTGCGTCTTACTTCTTTTCAGGATAAGTTGGCGGCGTGGATTAAGGAGCAAACTCATTGGCGGCATAACGTGCTTGGGACCACATGGAAATTTCTGAATGAGGGATTAAAAGATAGGGCTATAACTCGTGATATAAATTGGGGAGTAAATATACCCCAATCAGGTTTTGAGCATAAACGTATTTATGTGTGGTTTGAGGCGGTTATCGGCTATTTATCGGCAACTAAGGAATGGGCAAAATTACATGGTGATGATCTAGCCTGGCAACCTTTTTGGCAGAGTGAGGCCAAGAATTATTATTTCCTTGGTAAGGATAACATCTTTTTCCACACCCTTATTTGGCCAGCGATGCTAATGGGTTATGGTAGTTTAAATCTTCCCTATGATGTTCCAGCTAATGAATTCTTGACTATTGAAGGCAGGAAACTTTCTACCAGTCGCAAGTGGGCTGTTTGGCTTCCTGATTGTCTGGAACGATATGAGCCTGATTCTCTGAGGTATGTCTTAGCGGCAAATATGCCTGAGACTGGAGATAGCGATTTTTCCTGGCGTGAATTTCTTCGTCGGAACAATAATGAGCTAGTAGCTACCTACGGCAATCTGGCTCATCGTGTTCTTGCCTTTGCTTATCGCAATTTCGATGGAGCTATACCCACACCAGGTGAGCTTGATGAACAAAGCCATGAATTGCTTCATAAGACCCAAGCTACCTTAGACAGTGTGGATAGCTTGCTTTATCGTTGTAAGTTTAAAGAGGCAATCAAAGCGGCTATGTCTTTAGCCCAGGAGGCTAATCGCTAT
Source organism: bacterium (assembly GCA_048633745.1). GTDB lineage: Bacteria > Chloroflexota > Dehalococcoidia > GIF9 > AB-539-J10 > JAIWBQ01. The sequence goes on along the minus strand of JAIWBQ010000058.1, from coordinate 5,486 downwards.
CTTGATGAGCAAGCTCCCTGGAAGACAATCAAGGAGGCTCCTGATGTCACAGCTAAATCTATTTATACCGCGCTATCTGTATTATCAACTTTAAAAACTGTTTTCTATCCCTTCCTCCCCTTTAGCTCTGAGAAGCTTCATTTTCTCCTTGGCTTTGATGGTAGTGTAAAAGAAGCAGGTTGGAAACGTCAGTCACTATCTCCAGGGCAGAGGCTCCACTACCCACAGCCATTATTTGTCAAGCTGGACGATAGTATTGTCACTCAGGAAACCAGCCGGCTCGGTTCCGCGGACGGAAATCAAAATGTAAAATGACAAAAACAAAGGTTTTGAATCCGGATTTATTCTGAGGCTGGTTGTGACGTTAGCCCCTCGAATAGCTTTTTAAGCGCAGGTTCCTCCAAAGTCTCATGAGCAAGGAGTTGCTCAGCTATTTGTGTTAAAATTTCTTTGTTCCCAGTCAGGATTTTCTTGGCAGTGTTGTAGGCACGTTCGATAATGTTGTGTACCTCTTTATCGATCTCCTGAGCCACCTTCTCACCGTAGTCTCTTTGTTCGCTGATCTCGCGACCCAAGAAGACGAGTTCTTGCTTCTGCCCGAAGGTTCGCGGGCCTAATTTCTCGCTCATCCCGTACTCGGTAACCATTCTTCTGGCTAGCTTAGTTGCTTCTCCCAAATCATTTTGCGCGCCCGTGGTTATTTCTCCGAAGGTAATCTCCTCAGCAACGCGTCCACCCAAACTCACTGCTAACCTATCATCAAATTGAGACTTTGTCCATAGGTGACGGTCTTCAGTTGGCAGAAAGCGTGTCCAACCCCCAATCATTCCCCGAGCAATAATAGAGATCTTATGCACGGGATCAGCATTAGGCAACATCCTGGCAGTCAAGGCATGTCCACTTTCATGATAAGCAATTATTTCCTTTTCTCTGGGACTTATTACACGACTTCTCTTTTCCGGCCCAGCGATAGTGCGGTCGGCGGCATCCTCAAGTTCTTTTAGCGTGATCTCTTTAAGGTTGCGTCGGGCAGCTAAGATGGCTGCTTCATTGATTACGTTAGCCAGGTCAGCACCGCTGAAACCCGGTGTTCCCTTAGCTACGGTTTCCAGGTTGACTTCCTTAGCCAGGGGCTTACCCTTGGCGTGTACCTCCAGAATAGCCTTGCGGCCGTTTATATCAGGTAAATCAATGACGATATGACGGTCGAAACGGCCAGGGCGTAATAAGGCTGGGTCAAGGATATCGGGGCGATTGGTGGCAGCCGTGACGATGACATTAGTGTTGGTATCAAAGCCATCCATTTCAGACAGAATTTGATTTAGAGTTTGCTCCCTTTCGTCATGCCCTCCGCCTACGCCAGCGCCGCGATGTCGTCCTACAGCATCAATTTCATCCACAAACACGAGGCTCGGGGCACTGCGCTTAGCTTGTTCAAAGAGGTCTCTGACCCTGGCAGCACCAACACCTACAAACATCTCTACAAATTCGCTGCCACTGATGGAGTAGAAAGGCACTTTAGCTTCTCCAGCTATAGCTTTAGCTAGCAAAGTCTTACCTGTTCCTGGTGGTCCTACTAGAAGCACGCCTCGAGGTATACGTCCGCCCAATGTCTGGAATTTCTGGGGCGACTTGAGAAATTCCACTACTTCTTGAACCTCTTCCTTTGCTTCGGCAATCCCAGCAACGTCAGCGAAAGTTACCGTGGGCTTATCGGCAGTGCTTAACCGTGCCCGGCTTTTACTAAAATTGAGAGCTTGCGTGCCAGCGCCACGGGCTGAGCGGAAGAAGAAGTAGAGTAACCCCCCGATTAGCATAATTGGCAAGATAACTTGTAGGGCTATCATTCCCCAGTCACGGCTGGCGGATGCAACATCGATTTCTATTCCTTCTTCTCCGAGGGTTACTCCTTCCTCCTTGAGGTAATTGCGCAAGTCATCGGTACCACCTACAAATGCTGCTTTAATTATGGGTTCGCCACTTTTCAAGCCGAGAAGGATGTCACCGTCTTGCCTGATGGTATCAATTTCTGGTGGTATTACCTCTCCGCCCGCGACTAATGTAGGCTTAGATTTATCGATAAACTCACCCAGTGTTACCTCTTCAGGACCGCCACGGGGCACAAAGATGAATAACACAGCTATCGCTGCTACTAGGAGTAGTAAATAGAAGAACCCGCTACGCCACCAATTTGATTTCATATTTTACTCGCCTTTATTATGCACACGTTTAACTGTCACCTTTGTTATTATATCAAATATATCAGAGCTGCCACAAATAGGAGAGCCACCTCCAATGTTGCAGCAATATTCATCCAGAGTCTGGGGCTTCTCCTTCTTTGTCCCATTTTGAGTACCCTTCCCAATAACACCCCGCTGCCCTCATATCTCTCTCATGGTGCATGATAGCTGAGGAGAAGCTATCATTAGCTGCGAATACCTGTGCTAGGGGATGAGTGCCGAATCTTGCGAAACCATTAAGGATTACTCTCAGGGAATCCCTTCTTAAATGACTAAAATTTAACCTATTTCCAGAGCTTTTATTTTATTCACCCTCTGTATATGTCTGCCACCTTCGAAATCGGTGGATAGATAAGTTTTGACAATTTCCAAAGCTGAGTTGACCTCAGAGTTCCCTCCTTTGAGGCACAGGATGTTGGCATCGTTGTGTTGGCGAGCTCGCTGAGCCGCAAAGACATCATGGCATAAAGCTGCTCTTATACTTCTTATTTTGTTAGCTGCAATGCTCATGCCTATGCCAGTGCTGCATATTAGAATGCCTTGGTCAAAATTGCCCGAAGCTAGCTCCTCTCCTACTTTCTGAGCGATATCAGGATAATCCACTGGATCCGAAGTATAGCAGCCGAAATCGTGGTAGCTGTGATTCAGCTCATAGAGGAACTCCATAATTGCGTGCTTTAAATCAATGCCACGATGGTCACAACCTAGAGCAATGCGCATTGCTATTTACCTCCAAGGTAAGTGTTGCAGCGGCCCTCGTGTCACTCTGAGCCCTGCGCTACCTGTCATTCTGGCCCTGAATGAAGTGAAGAGAAAGAATCTCACGGCGCTCAGGCCAGGCTCCGCGAAGAGTCTCCAAGATTCTTCAGCCGCGATGCTCCCTCAGAATGATACCAAGGTGAACGGTTATCCTCCAAGTATTCTTTATAAGCCTTGTCAATTTCATATGCGGGTATAATGCCCTCACGCAAAATCATGGGAGCTTCGTGGGTGAGATCCACTATGGTTGATTCATTGCCGCCGGGACATCTACCCCCATCGATAATAAGGTCAACTTTGTCTCCCAACTGCTGTCTGACTTTGTAGGCAGTCAAGGCACTTGTCTTGCCACTGATGTTAGCGCTAGTACCAACTATTGGTCTTCCCAGACGTGCAATAAGAGCTAGGCAAACAGGGTGATTAGGGATACGCACCGCTACAGTAGAACCTTTAGCAAGATGGAAAGACAGTGAAACCATTTTGGGCAGAACCAATGTCAGCCCTCCAGGCCAGAACCGCTTTGCCAAGAACCAGACGGTCCCAAATGCTGGCTCAGCTACGGTGGTCAATTGAGCTATATCGGAAATGAGCAAAGGAAGGGGCAGATGCTCAGGGCGATTCTTTATTTCATAAACTCTCTCCACTGCCTTCAAATTGAAGGCATCAGCTCCTAGTCCATAAACCGTATCGGTAGGAAAGGCGATCACCCCGCCTTCTTTAAGAATCTTAAATCCTTTCTCTACCTGTTCTGGTAAAGCATTCATCTTTCTTGACGCTAGTATATCACGGTGATAAGCTACGGTGTAGTCACTGCTAAATTGAAATGGGAAACGAGCTACAAAGCCACCGAGTTGCTGCCAGCGATGACATAGAACTTTCCACTTATCTGGAGATCGCCAGGGAATTACGTGGCGAACAAGCTACACTTGAAGCTAAGCCACCGCCGGACGAGCGTGAAACTGTAGTAGTAATCGATTTTGGCTCTCAGTATAGCATGCTCATTGCTAGGCGTGTACGAGAATGCCATGTTTATTGCGAGCTTGTGCCCTACGACACTCCCTGGGAGAAAATAACAGCTCTTAACCCCAAAGGTTTTATCCTTTCAGGAGGTCCGGCCAGTGTCTATGATCCTGGGGCTCCTCTGCCGTCACCCTATATTTACGAGAGCCACTTACCTGTAATGGGTATTTGCTATGGTGTGCAAGCTATCGCCTACCAATTAGGGGGTGAAGTTGTCTCAGGAGTAAAACATGAATATGGTCATGCCATCTTACACATAAGCGACGAAAGCTGTTCTCTCCTTGCTGACTTGCCTCCTTCCCTCCCTGTATGGATGAGCCATGGTGATCAGATAATCAACGTTCCCACCGGCTTTAAGGCTTTGGCTTATACGGAAAACTCACCATTCGCTGTTATAGGTAGCGATAATGACATTTTCGGACTCCAGTTTCATCCTGAAGTAGCTCATACAGCACAGGGAAAAGTTATATTCCAAAACTTCCTCTATCGAATCTGTGGCTGCCAAGGAAACTGGACACCGGTTAATTTCATATCTGAGACCGTCGATAAAATCAAAAAGCAGGTAGGCAATGAGAGAGTAGTCTGCGCCCTTTCTGGAGGAGTTGATTCAGCGGTAACTGCTGCTCTCATTGACCGGGCTATTGGCAATAACTTAACCTGTCTTTTTATCAATAATGGGTTATTGCGCCGTGACGAAGCAGAGAGAGTGCTCAATGTCTTTAAGCGTAATCTCAAGATGGACGTAGTTTATGTAGATGCCACTGAGAGATTCTTGAAACGACTTCAGGGGATAACTGACCCTGAAGCGAAGCGGCACCTTATAGGAAACGAGTTTATCAAAGTTTTTGAAGAGGAAGCAGCTAAATTAGGCAAGGTTGATTTTCTAGCCCAGGGCACTCTGTATCCCGATGTCATTGAAAGCGCCACTAGTGAAACCAAAGCTGCTGCTAAAATAAAGAGCCATCACAATGTTGGCGGCTTACCAACTAAAATGAAGTTTACCCTTATCGAACCATTGCGCTATTTATTTAAGGATGAGGTTCGAGAGGTAGGGCTGGCTCTAGGTCTGCCTGAAGACATGATCTGGCGGCAACCTTTCCCAGGACCGGGATTGGCTATTCGCATCGTCGGGGAAGTGACTAAAGAACGGCTGGAGACACTACGTGCTGCTGATTGGATTGTCATGAATGAGATTAAGAAGGCAAAGCTTTATCGCCAACTGTGGCAAAGCTTTGCTGTGCTTACTGATGTCAAAAGTGTTGGCGTCATGGGTGACTACAGAACCTATGGCTATCTGATAGCGGTCAGGGCGATAGTCAGCGACGATGCTATGACTGCTGATTGGGCACGCTTACCCCATGACCTCCTAGCCAGAATATCTGAGCGCATAGTTAATGAGGCACCTGATGTCAACAGGGTGGTTTATGATATTACTAGTAAGCCACCAGCAACTATAGAATGGGAATA
>JAIWBQ010000057.1:0-9568 GCA_048633745.1 bacterium | reverse complement strand
TTATCGGCACCTTAACAATTGAATAGTGGAAGGAAGGTTCTAAGTGGAGAGCTTGATCCTGGCTCAGAATAAACGTTGGCGGTGCGCTTTATGCATGCAAGTCGAACGAGGTTATGGTCTTCGGACTATAATCGAGTGGCAAACGGCTGAGTAACGCGTAAGCAACCTACCTTGGAGTGGGGGATAACTTATCGAAAGGTAAGCTAATACCGCATGTGGTAGTCAAGTGATGCTTGGCTATTAAAGCTTTAGAGCGCTCGGAGAGGGGCTTGCGTCTGATTAGCTAGTTGGTGGGGTAATAGCCTACCAAGGCGACGATCAGTAGCTGGTCTGAGAGGATGGTCAGCCAGATGGGGACTGAGACACTGCCCTAACTCCTACGGGAGGCAGCAGCAAGGAATATTGGGCAATGGGCGTAAGCCTGACCCAGCGACACCGCGTGAGGGAAGAAGGCCCTTGGGTTGTAAACCTCTTTTCTCGGGGAAGAATTTCGACGGTACCTGAGGAATAAGTCTCGGCTAACTACGTGCCAGCAGCCGCGGTAATACGTAGGAGGCGAACGTTATTCGGATTTACTGGGCGTAAAGAGAGTGTAGGCGGCTCCCTAAGTCAGGTGTGAAATCTTCTGGCTCAACCAGAAAGGGTCATTTGATACTGGGGGGCTTGAGGGCAGCAGAGGGAAATGGAATTCCCAGTGTAGCGGTGAAATGCGTAGATATTGGGGAGAACACCAGTGGCGAAGGCGATTTTCCAGGCTGTTTCTGACGCTGAGACTCGAAAGCGTGGGGAGCGAAGCGGATTAGATACCCGCGTAGTCCACGCCGTAAACGGTGGACACTAGATATAGGAGGTATCGACCCCTTCTGTGTCGAAGCTAACGCTTTAAGTGTCCCGCCTGGGTAGTACGGCCGCAAGGCTAAAACTCAAAGGAATTGACGGGGGCCCGCACAAGCAGCGGAGCGTGTGGTTTAATTCGATGCTACACGAAGAACCTTACCAGGGCTTGACATGCCAGAAGTAGGAATCCGAAAGGAGGACGACCTGTATCCAGCCAGGAGCTGACACAGGTGCTGCATGGCTGTCGTCAGCTCGTGCCGTGAGGTGTTGGGTTAAGTCCCGCAACGAGCGCAACCCTTATCCTATGTTAAATTCTCATAGGAGACTGCCTTGTACAACAAGGAGGAAGGCGAGGATGACGTCAAGTCAGCATGGCCTTTATGCCCTGGGCTACACACACGCTCCAATGGGTGATACAGAGGGTTGCCAAGGAGTGATCCGGAGCTAATCCCCAAAAATCATCCTCAGTTCAGATTGCAGGCTGAAATCGCCTGCATGAAGTTGGAGTTGCTAGTAACCGCAGGTCAGCTATACTGCGGTGAATACGTTCTCGGGCCTTGTACACACCGCCCGTCACGCCGTGGGAGTCGGCAACACCTGAAGTCGATAGGCTAACTTGTTTTAACAAGAGGCAGTCGCCCAAGGTGGGGTTGGCGACTGTGACGAAGTCGTAACAAGGCAGCCGTACGGGAACGTGCGGCTGAATCACCTCCTTTCTAAGGAGTCACAAGGTAAAGTCTTTGTGATTCTCAGGTCGGTCAGTAGGTATTTAGAAGCCTATTGTTAATTGTTTGATTTTTTCCTTCCTTCCACTACTCAATTGCTAAGTTGTTACAGTCCTTCGCAAGCCTTTTTATTTTCTGAAGCTGTTTTACTTCGTCTAAGCTAACTGGATTTACCGCGAGAATGATCTAGTTCTGATACCTATTGAGCTCTTAAGCCAGCTCCTTGGCTTGGTAGTAGTAAAGGAGCGACGCCCTCCCCAAGCCGCCGATAAGGGCGCAAGCGCCGGTCGATGGGTGAAGAGCTCGTCCAACACAACTCAGCTTCAATATCAGCAGTTATGCTTTTGTCACCGTGCCTCCTCAGGATGTTGACCAGTTCTGGCAAAAACGGATGTAGTCGCTTGGAACACAAGCGGTCAGTGGCTTCCCAGACCATCTTTAGTGTGTCACCCACAGCGGCGCTATATGGCCGAGGACGACCACGCTTTTTATTTACCCCGGGCAGGTTTCCATGGCGCAGTAGACGAATCGCCGCTTTGCGATGATAACCCGTGACATTTGTGAAATCGTCCAAAATCCTTCCCCTCTCCTTCTTCGAGGCTCGGAAATATCGCCCTTGCACTGGCTCGGTGTATTCTCGTATGCTGCCTCTTGTCATTCTGCCTCCTTTCGGTAACAATAATTACGAGTCAATTTGGGGATTGACGCTAGCGCAATAAAAGAGTAGTATTAATTTGCGATGTATTACGTGCATTGTTGTAACGAAATAAAGAGGGAAAATGGACTATACATATATTTTAGTAGGCCTTGCGCTCGTTTTAGGCGGTCTTATTGGGTACTTTGCCAGGCAGATAATAGCCAATCAGCAGATTCGAAGCACCAAAGGGGAAGCACAGAGATTATTAGATGAAGCAACAAGCAAGCACAGCGAGTTACTCCTTGCTGCTAGAGAGGAAGCCATCAGGGTTACTAAGGCTGCTGAGGCGGAGAATAAGGAACGTCGCGGTGAACTACAACGAGTAGAGAGACGGATCAACCAAAAAGAAGAGGCGATAGAGCGGAAGTTAGGCTCTGTAGAGCGGCGCGAAAGGGATCTAGATACCAAGGACAAGCAACTTGAAAGGACGAGGGCTGAACTCGACGCAATAAGAGCAAAGCAGCTGGCAAAGTTAGAATCTATTTCTAGCATGTCTAGTGAAGAGGCGAAAAATCTTCTGCTCGAAGCCGTAAAACAGGAAGTTGAGGAAGAGGCTTCACATCTGGTCAGGGCGTGGGAGGCTCGAATAAAGGAAGAGGCTGACAAAGAAGCCCAAGTCATTCTGGCTACGGCTATTCAACGTTGTACTACGGATGTCGTTTCAGAGACAACGGTATCTACTATTCCCTTACCTAGCGATGAGATGAAGGGACGACTGATTGGGCGTGAAGGGCGCAATATTCGAGCATTGGAGCAAGCTACTGGTGTTAATCTTATCATCGATGATACTCCAGAGACGGTCACCATTTCCAGCTTTGATCCTGCAAGACGTGAAATAGCTCGTATTGCCTTAGATAAACTTATCCTTGATGGGCGCATTCATCCAGCTCGGATTGAAGAGGTAGTGGAAAAAACTAAAACTGAAGTTGAAGCTACCATCCGTAGTGAGGGTGAGCGAAGTGCTTATGAGGCTGGAGTGCCAGGATTACATCCTGAGTTGATTAAGTTACTGGGTCAGCTTAAATTCCGTGTTAGCTATGGTCAGAATGTTTTGGTTCATAGTCTCGAAGTTTCTCATATAGCGGGGATGTTGGCTAGCGAGATTGGGGCTAATGCTAATGTAGCTAGAAAAGTCGGCCTACTTCACGATATCGGCAAGGCGGTAAATCATGAAGTAGAAGGTCCTCATGCCTTGATAGGCGCTGACCTAGTTAAGCAGTGGGATAAATCTGCGGAGGTGGCTCAAGCCATTGCTGAGCATCATGGTGAAGCATCGACAACCAGTGTTATGGGTTTTATCGTTGCTGCTGCCGATGCTATAAGCGGTTCGCGGCCTGGTGCTAGGCGGGAGTCTTTGGAACAATATGTGAAGCGTGTTAGAGATTTGGAAGATATAGCAGCTAGCTTTCCTGGGATAGAGAAAACTTTTGCTATCCAAGCTGGACGCGAGGTGCGCGTCTTAGTCAAACCAGATAAAATCGATGACTTATCAGCGGTGAGGCTGGCTCGAGATATTTCTAAGAAAATCGAGGATAGCCTTAGTTACCCAGGCCAGATAAAAGTAGTAGTGCTGCGGGAGACCACAGCGGTTGATTACGCTAAGTAAGATTGAGAATATTAGCGATTGGTGATATCGTTGGCAAGCCTGCTAGAAGGGCAGTGAGGGAACTTCTACCAAGCTTGTATCGTGAATATGGGATCGATCTAGTAATAGGCAATGGTGAGAATGCTGCTGGCGGCTTGGGGCTAACTCCAAGCACAGCACAGGAACTTTTTGATTCCGGTATTGATGTAATAACTACAGGCAACCATGTTTGGGCTCATAGTGAGCTTATCCCTTATTTAGATGGCAGCCTTGCTATTCTCCGTCCATTGAATTATCCCCCAGCAACTCCTGGTCGTGGCTATTTATCCAAAGGTAAAATCTTGGTGGTTAATCTTATTGGGCGCACTTTCATCGGCAGCTTTGATTGCCCGTTTCGGGCTATGGATCAATTGCTGACTAGGCTTGAAGGCAAACCGACTGTTATCATTGTCGACTTCCATGCGGAGGCAACTTCAGAAAAGGTAGCGATGGGCAGGTATCTCGATGGTCGAGTTAGCGCTGTGCTTGGTACACATACTCATGTAGGCACCATTGATGCTCGTATATTGCCTGGAGGCACTGCTTATGTTACTGACATAGGTATGGTTGGCCCGAAAGATTCAGTTATCGGAGATGATATAGACTCTGTAATCAATCGGTTTCTTACCCAGATACCTAGACGTTTAGCAGTAGGGAAAGGTACTGTGGCCTTTGATGCCATTTTGGTCGAAGTGAATGAAGAAACGGGTAGAGCGGTGGATATTAAGCGTCTCCAAAAAACAGCGCAGTGAATTATGAAGGGCGACCTTGATTTTCACACTACTGCTTGTGATGGAAACTTGCCACAGAAGGGATTATCCTGACACTGACTAAGATTTGGTTTAGTATTATTGGCGTAAACTCCTTGTGATGCCGCACATATGCCGGTCTGACTAGAGGGGATCTGATAGCCTTTGCAAAGCTGTATTGAGTCGTTTCAGGCATTTCTCTTTTCCCAGCACTGCCATGGTTTGAAATAAGGGCGGTGCTGCAGTGCGACCAGTTATGGCTACCCTTAGTAGTCCGAAGAGTTTTCCTGTGCTTAGGTTCAGCTTCGTAGCCAGCGGGCGGAGGACGCCTTCGAGTGAGGTGGCATCCCAAAATTTTGCTGTTTCTAGCCCTTGCAAGGTAGTTTCAATAGCTTGAGCGGCTGATTTGTCATCCACCCCGCTGCTTAAGAGCAGTTTTGTATCGTAGTGAAGCTCATCGAGAAAGAAAAAGTCGGCAAGTTGGGAAAGCTCAGCTAAGGTTCTAGCTCTTTCTTGAATTAGAGGCATAATTTGGCGGATATAATTGCTATCCAGCGGATGTTTTACTGAGGGTGGCAACCCTCTGTACAAAAAAGGCATGGCTTGCTGGACAAATTCCTCTGGGCTCAATTTGCGCAGGTAAACTCCGTTCATCCATTTCAGTTTATCTTCATTAAAGATAGCCGCAGTTTTGCCTATCCTTTCCAAAGAGAAGTGCTGTATCAATTCCTCTCGAGATAGCAGTTCAGTTCGGTCATCAAGTGACCAACCTAGCAAAGCCAGGAAGTTAACCATCGCTTGGGGGAGATAACCTTCTTTTTGGTAATCAGCAACATTAGTAGTGCCGTGCCTCTTGGAAAGCTTGGCTTGGTCAGGTCCCAGTATCATAGGTAGATGAGCAAATTGTGGACTTTGCCAGGTTAGAGCTTGGTAAAGCAGCACGTGACGTGGGGTGCTGGAGAGCCATTCATCGGCTCTGAGGACATGCGAAATAGCCATTAGATGGTCATCTATTACATTGGCCAGGTGATATGTTGGGTAGCCATCAGACTTAAGCAAGATGAAGTCGCCTAAGGTAGCGTTCTTAAAAGTCACCGAGTCATGAATTGAATCATGGAAAACAGTCTCGCCTTCAAGCGGTGTCTTAAAACGGACTACAGGAGTAACGCCGCTCGCTTCTAGCTGGGCTTTTTCACCTTGTGTTAAATATCGGCAATGGCCATCATATTTCGGTGGCTGTTTTTGCTTCATTTGCTCCTGACGCATTGCCTCCAGCCGCTCTGGGGAGCAGTAGCATAGATAAGCATGGCTTTCTTTAAGCAATCTGTCGGCGATTTCGTGGTAAATGGGTAATCGTTGTGACTGAAAATAGGGACCTTCGTCCCAGTCTAATCCTAGCCAGCTCAGACTATCTAGTATTGTTTCCACTGCGCCCTCTACTTTACGAGTGACATCAGTGTCTTCAATACGCAGGATGAACTTGCCACCACAATGGCGGGCAAAAAGCCAGTTAAATAGGGCAGTCCTGATATTGCCTAAATGTGGGTGTCCTGTGGGACTAGGTGCAAAACGAACTCTAACTGTGTCTATATCCATGTGTTATGAATGTCTGGAAAACTAAGTGAATTCTTACTTAGAGAAAACTCGTTGTAACCCCTTCAACTGTTCCAAGTGCTTCTTAAGTCTCTGGACAAGTTGTTCAACTTGTTTCAGAGCATTCTCAGTATCTTCTATGTCTGTGGTTATCCCAAATAAGATTTGGCTTTGCCGCTCCGCCAATCCAGCTTCAAAGTGGGCTAGATCCTCTGCCTCGGTTCCACCCATCAGGTGGGATAAAAGGTTGCTTTCTCTTTGTGTTTGCTCATTAATAAGTTCCTCAAAAGACTTCAAGAGATTATTCTCCTCCATTCTAACTAATTCATTCTGTGCCGAAATATAACATATCTTCACACATCTTCAAACAGCCCTATCTAAGCATTATGAGCAAGAAGCTCTAGAGCTTTCTTTAAGTCCTGCGGCAGGTCACAGGTAAATTCTTGATATTCATTGGTTGATGGCGAATGAAAGCCAAGGCGGTAAGCGTGGATGAATTGCCTGTTGATGTAATCTGATTTAGTTCCATAAACGGGGTCACCGACTACTGGATAACCGATAGCAGACAAATGTACTCTGATCTGGTGTGTACGTCCAGTTAGAGGGATGACTTCAATTAAAGTGTAGTTCCCTAGGTATCTTCTAACCTGATATCGAGTGCTAGCTTCTTTTCCTGTAGCTACTACTGCCATCTTCTGCCTGTTATGTGGATCTCGCCCTATAGGGGTCTCAATTATCCCTTCTTCTGGAGATGGCTTTCCCTTAACTAGGACAGAATAGCCTTTAGTTATGGCATGGTTCTTAAATTGATTGACCAAATGTGACTTGGCAAGGTCATTTTTGGCGATGACTATGAGCCCTGATGTATCTTTATCCAGCCTATGGACTATGCCAGGGCGTATCAAGTCGTCGCTTGTGGCAAGCTGGGGGCAATGAGCCAGTATAGCATTAACTAAGGTATGGCTGGGATGCCCTGGAGATGGATGAACAGCTAGTCCCGGGGGTTTATCCAGGACCAATATATCTGTATCTTCATAAATTATGGTTAAGGGGATTGGTTCGGCCATGGGATGGGTAGGAGGGGGAAGAATTTCCACTTTTACCCTATCGTTTTCATCTAGTCTCTGGCTTGCCTTTGTCTTTTGCTCATTGACCAGGACATGACCTTGCACAATTAGCTTGTGAATATAAGATCGGGAATACCGGGGAAGAGCTCCAGCTACGTATTTGTCCAGACGGATGCCCGATGTAGGAACAGTCAGTTGAAATACCTTAGTTTTTGATGCTGCGGTTATGTTCATAGGCTTTTCTAAATAATCCCGACCGATACAGGGAATAAATTAGTGTCAAAATGCCGACTACTATGGCTGCATCAGCAAAGTTGAAAGCCGGCCAGTGGAAATCACCCCATAAACGAACATCGATAAAATCGGTGACATAGCCGAAGCGAAGGCGGTCTATTGAATTACCAATAGCGCCAGCAAGAATTAAGCCAAGAGATATAAGGCTTAAGCTGCTGACAGGAAAGGGATAGTGCCCCGACATGTAACGGAGGGAAAATAGGATAATCAATAAGATAGCTAAGGCGGCAACGATGAGGAGAAAAGTCTGATTGGCAGGCAAACCGAAGACAGTGCCCGGGTTTTGCAAATGGGTTAGCCTGAAGAAGCCTACTTCTGGAGTCGATTCCAATGGTGCTAGATTATTCCTAATCCACGATTTGCTCAGCTGGTCGAGAGCAACCACTATAGTGGCAACCATTAGGGACAATCCAACTTGCTTTCTATACCCCTTTTGCATCCCTTGCTTGACGTGCCTTACAGCTTAAGCATAAGCTTGCCTTGGGCAAAGCTTCAAGGCGACCTTGCTCTATAGGTTGCCCACAGGAATCACAAAATCCATAGGTGCCCGCTTCATATTTCTGCAAAGCATGCTCTACTTCATTAAGGGAATTTCTTAAGCTCTGCTCCAAAGCTAGCCTTTTCTCTAACTCAAGGGCTTCATCTGCTTCCTCTTCCCTTTTGCCAAATGGACTACCTTCCCTTCTCTCTGGCAATGGTTGCCCCTGGGCTCTTAACCCCTCTATTTTTTCTAATAGTTGTGTTTTTTCTTTTTTTAACCTCTCGTGAAGTTCAGTTAAGTCGGCCATTCCTTACCTCCTCCCGATATAGCGTTATACCAAGCTTTCGGGCAACTAAGCTGTCAAAGATTGTTGATTTCTAGTATGTGGTGACAGGTTTACTTGAAGCGTTTCTTAAGTTGGCGGGATGCAAAGCATGGTCATATTGTCCCAGTGCTTTACAGCTGATTTTGTGCAGTTCCTTATTAATATGGGAACTGGTATGTATGAAACCTTTTCTCAATGTAACTGCTCTCCTGGCGGCCATTCTTTGAAAATCATAAAAGTTAAAGTCTCCTTCTTGTGTCACATCAAACTCTTCTATACCTCCCGGAATTCGCCTTCCACTGGTCCCTCTCCCTCCTCGCCGGGACCCTGGCCGTCAGGCGCTTCCCCACCAGGCGCTTCCTCACCAGGTGGAGGCTGCCCTGGCTGCTGATAAACTGATGCCCCGATTTTCTGCATGGCTTGTGACAGATCTTGTACAGCAGTACGGATTGAATTTATATCCTGTCCTTGAAGTGCTGACCTTACGTTGGCTATCTTTCCTTCTATTTCTTGGTTTAGATCAGCAGGCACCTTATCTTGATAATCCCGAAGGGTTTTCTCCGCGGTGTAAGCTAGACTGTCAGCGGAATTGCGCACCTCCACTTCCTCCTTACGTTTGGCATCCTCGGCAGCAAAACCCTCAGCGTCCCGTTTCATCTTCTCTACCTCTTCTTTGCTAAGTCCGCTGGAGGCGGTGATGGTGATTTTCTGTTCCTTGCCTGTGCCTTTATCACGAGCACTGACATTGATTATGCCATTGGCATCGATATCAAAGGCTACTTCAACTTGAGGCACACCTCGTGGTGCCGGTAAAATGCCATCGAGCATGAAGCGTCCTAAAGCTCGGTTATCGGCAGCCATAGGACGCTCGCCTTGAAGAACGTGTATTTCCACACTTGGTTGATTATCACTGGCAGTGCTGAAGATCTGGCTCTTGCCAGTAGGGATAGTGGTGTTGCGAGGAATGAGAGGTGTAGCTACCCCTCCTAGCGTCTCTATGCCCAGAGTAAGTGGGGTAACATCGAGGAGCAGAACCTCTCCTACTTCCTCTTTAAGCACCCCAGCCTGAATGGCAGCGCCTAAAGCTACTGCCTCATCAGGATTTACACCTTTGACAGGCTCCCTGCCAAAGAATTGTCTTAAGGTTTCCTGAACCTTTGGCATCCTCGTCTGACC
>JAIWBQ010000056.1:0-4976 GCA_048633745.1 bacterium | reverse complement strand
CTTTCCTTGATTCGCTATCATTCACCCGGCGTAGAGCCGTCCACGCCTTGTCTGGGAAACACGGTGGGAATAGCTGTTGAAGATCTAATTTCGCCTTCTATTTGTGATGCAAGCTCAGGATGTTGTCCTAAATACTCTTTGGCGTTTTCTCTGCCTTGCCCTAACTTCGCTTCACCATAAGTATAGAAGGAGCCTGTTTTCTTTATCATGCCGGTTGCGACTCCCAGGTCAACTACCCCCCCCTCTCTACTTATTCCATGATTAAACATTATGTCGAATTCGGCGCTGCGAAAAGGAGGAGCTACCTTATTCTTAACAACCCTGGCCCTTACCTTGGTGCCCACTATTTCCGAGCCTTGCTTAATGGAATCACCCCGCCTTAAATCTATCCTCACCGAGCTATAGAACTTAAGCGCCCTTCCCCCTGGAGTTACCTCTGGATTGCCGAAAATGATGCCCACTTTCTCTCGCAGTTGGTTAATAAAAATAACTGCTGTGTTGGATTTGCCAATAGCAGCCGTCAATTTCCTTAACGCCTGGGACATCAACCTAGCTTGTAACCCAACGTGGGCATCGCCCATCTCACCTTCTATCTCCGCCCTGGGCACTAAAGCGGCCACACTGTCGATGACTACCACATCCACACCACCACTCCTCACCAAGGTTTCAGTTATTTCCAAAGCTTGCTCACCAGTATCAGGCTGAGAAATACGTAGATCATCTAGTTTAATACCGCAGTTAGCGGCATATGCGGGGTCAAGAGCATGCTCAGCATCAATGTACACTGCGGTGCCGCCAGCCTTCTGGGTTTCAGCAATTATATGCTGAGCCAGCGTAGTTTTGCCCGAACCCTCAGAGCCAAAAATTTCCGCAACCCGCCCTCGAGGTATGCCACCTATCCCCAAAGCCAGATCAAGGGCTAATGACCCGGTGGAAATAACATCTCCAGGCACTCTAGCCGGGACTTCCCCCAGTCTCATAATTGAACCCTTGCCAAATTGCCTTTCAATCTGCTCAACGGCTATTTCTACTGCCTTTTCCTTGTCTGTGGCCATTTCCAAGTATTCTAGCAGGGAGGGTATGTTAAATCAATAAAAAACTAAGGGGAAATCTGTCTGCGCTTTCGCCTTTGGTAAATAAAAGGAACTGCCCAGGCAATGCCACCTAGAATAAAAGCTCCTGCAGCTATAGTACCACCTCCAAAGAGGGCAATATCCTGCCAAAAAGGTTCAGGAAATAGCATAATAAGGTAGTCCTTGCTTGGGTCGAGCATCCAGTATGGATTGCTGAAGCTAATAAGGTGGAATTGAATAAATAGCTGTTCAAAACTGAAAATGGAGGCGATGCCCAGCACAGCTATAAGGACTAGAGTCAGGGCAGATCCCCACCTTACCCCTTTAGCTAAATCTTGCCAGCGACCTTTTCTCCATAACAAAAAGAGCAAAGCATAGATAATGATGTAAGCCAGACTTGCTGCCTGCACTCTATAATCAATTCGAAACAACCCCTTTACATCCTGAAGATGGATAAGCTCATAGTCGTGAAATAACTCAACCTCCTCTCCATCTTTAACTACTTTGATTTGGGGCGTTTCCACTTTAGAATTAAAGTAATCGACAAGCCTTTTAGCTATCCCGCTCAGTTGTGCCCTATCTAACCCTGTAACTTGGCTTACGTAATACTTATCAAAGCCGTATTCGTAAATGCGCGTGCTGCTCATTCCCAGGTGAACAGTGCTGGTAAGAAGCAAAACAGGAAAACAGATTATGAATAGCCAATAGGCAATTTTAGCCATTTTTCGTCGTTCAGAAAGGCTCCTAGACCATATTCTGAATTCTTGTTCTACTTAGCTCTCCTGGATCTTCCGAGCCATATCATCCAACAGTTCCTCTGGAGCCAGTTTAAAGAATGATATTAAGCCCTTAAAAACCTTATCCGTAGGATCGTCTTCACCTGATGAGGGCTGCAATATAATATGAGCATGAGAGATTCGTTGGCCACGAATAAATACAGTAACGAAATCGGGATTGAAGGCTCTCTTGAGTTTATTGGCAACTATCTTGGTGGCGATAAACAATTGCCCAGCTTCTTCGTCCTCTAAGTCATAAAACCAGGGGACATGCCTCTTAGGAATCACCAAAGAACGCCCCAAAATAAACCTCCCTGCATCGGAGACAATCTGCCCGATATCTAGAATGCATAACGTCGTCTCATCTTCATAAAGCTTTCGGGCACTTCCTTCTCCTTTTATAATCTTACAGAAGATACATTCGCTCAATTTCTACCTCCTAATCCCATATTTTTCTCACAGTTTATCAGAAGGCTTGTCCGATTTCACACCCTGACTCAGTTAATTGTCATTATGAGCGATTTTACAATCAAAGACTATTCGTGTGAGGGCAGGGGGCAAGAAACCATACTATATCTGGCCAATGCCACAGAAGTTTACCTTACCTTCATGTCCAGGATGAGTGGAGCTTATTTTGATGGCATATGCTGTATCCCTCAGCTTATCGACAGAGCCAAGGAATCAGGCAGAGACCAGCCTTCTCAATGATGACCATGATGCTATGTATGTGCCTATACGACGGCCTGCGAGATCCTCAATCGCATTGACACCCATGGAATGCGCTGCTATCATCAGCCTGTACAGGGATGCCGCCCGGGCACGAACCTATCAAGAGCTGAAATGGGAAATTCCCACCAGATATGTGAGGTTTCGTATGATGTCGCACAATAACAGTGACCTGTCTGCGCTTTTTGAACCCCAGGCTGTAGCCGTGTTCGGCTCTATGCAGAGCCGCTCTGGTACCGCGTATGGTGTGATAAAGAACATGCTCGACTTCGGATTCTCGGGCAAGATCTACCCAATCAATCCATCATCTAGGAAAGTCCTCGGCCTGGATGTTTATTCCAACATAGACGAAATAGCTGCAAACATAGATTTAGTTATTATAATAATACCGCCAGCAGCAGTACCGGAAGTTGTCGAGCAATGCGCCCAAAAGGGAATTAGAGCTGCAATTGTTGTTTCGGAAGGATTTGCCGAAGCAAGCGAAGAAGGTGGCAGACTGCAGTCACAATTAGTGGATATCTCCCGCCGCAACGGGATCCGTATTCTTGGGCCAAATACTCTCGGCGTTCTTAATACCGGCAATTACTTGGTAACTACCCCTTATCTCATTGGTTACAACAAGCCAGTAAAAGGCAGCATAGGGTATTGCAGCCAGAGCGGCCTTCTCACTTTTGGGACGCATCCTGTGAGAGACCGCGCCTACCCTATAAGCAAAATATGTGACTTTGGCAACAAATCTGATGTCAATGAGGTTGATGTCCTCGACTATCTTGCAAATGATCCAGATACGAAAGTAATCGTTATGCACCTGGAGGATATAAAGGACGGTCGCAGATTCATGGAAACAGCTACTAGTGTGGTATCCAAAAAACCAGTCTTGATTTTCAAACCCGGTAGGAATGAAGCTAGCGCGAGAGCAGCTGCCTCTCACACGGGGTCTCTTGCTGGAAATGACGAGATTTACGAGGACGCTTTTAAACAAACAGGTATCATTAGGTTAAATAGTTGGCGGGAATTCTGGGAGGTACCCCGGATCTTCGCGTCACAGCCTCTTCCCAAGGGCAACCGGGTAGCTATCATCACGGCTACCGGCGGTGCAGGAGTAATACTAATTGATGAAGCTATTAGAGCTGGACTGGCTATTCCGGAGTTTAGGGCTGAGACTAAGCGCAAACTTGCAGCATTGTCCCCCCGGTTGGCCAGCAACCCGGTCGACGTTGGACCAGTCATGGCCGTCGCAAGTGATCCTTTCTCAGTGTATGAAGAAACTGTCCCAGTAGTGCTGGCAGATGAAAATGTAGATTGCGCTGTAATTGTATGTCACGGCGGTCCACGCATTACACCTGTCTTCAGTCGTTTAGCGCATCATATGTCACGTATCTCGAAGCCAGTTACGATCTTCTACTACGGAATCAATCTAGCTGAGATGGAAGAGAGCTCTAGACAACTGGAAGGGCTGGGACTCGCAACCTACTTTGACCTTGAAACTGCCGTTAGGGCCCTTGGTGTAGCTGCAGCCTATTCCGGAATCAAGTCGGGTTTGCGAAATCCAGCATATGCATATTAACAACTGGGAATTGTGTATGTAACGCATATGAGATTACCACGCCTGCCATCTTGGAAAAGGAACCCGTAATTCAACCCAATTGACATCACAAGTTATCATCGTCTCCTTCAGAAGGTGACATCTTCACAGAACAGTCAAAGGGTGCCAAAATCATAATCTTGACAAACTTCGGGAAGTGCAAATATACTACGAGCAAAAGGCGTTTCTTGAAGGAAATAACCTTGGGGAACGCCAGTTTTTTGATAAAGTGTCAACTGTTTAAGATCGCCTATGCCTAAAAGTCAGCAGCCTGACTCATTGCGTATTTGTTTGCTTAGTTACAGGAGCAATCCTTATAGTGGTGGCCAAGGTGTATATATTCGGTATTTAAGTCGCTCCCTCAGGGACCTTGGGCATAAAGTAGATGTAATATCCGGGCAGCCATACCCTGAACTGGATGATGGTGTTAGTCTTTTTCGGTTACCAAGTCTTGATCTGTATTCTGAGCCCGTTTTTTCCCGAATAATTCCAAAGCCCCCAAAATTTGCTTCGTTCACCAACCTGAGGGAGTGGATTGGTGTATGCACTGGAGGCTTTCCTGAACCTTTCACCTTCGGCAGGCGTGCTTATGAATTTCTGAGCAGCCGAGTGCGGCAGTATGATGTTGTTCATGATAATCAGAGCTTGGCATACGGCTTGATTAAGATCCAAAATTTGGGGGTCCCTATTGTAGCCACCGTTCATCATCCAATCACGCTTGACCGTGATATAACTATGGAAGTTGCCACATCATGGAGGCAGAGGATGGGAATCAGGAGATGGTATTCTTTTCTTGGGATGCAGGGCAAAGTGGCA
>JAIWBQ010000055.1:0-11059 GCA_048633745.1 bacterium | reverse complement strand
ACTAGATTAGACAAGCTCTTCCAACCAGTCAAGGAAGCCAAATGTGAAATAATCGAAGGAGAGACCACTGCAGAGGCTGGCGCTAACTTGGCTGTAAGACTCAAGGAAGCAAAATTGCTATAAGGATAAGGAGGGAAAATGGCTGAAAATAAAGGTATCCTAATCTATGGAGAATTAATAGACGGAAAGTTAGCTTCCATCACCACTGAATTATTAGGATGCGGCAGGAAGCTTGCCGACGATTTAAACGAAGACTTATCTTGCCTATTAGTCAGCGATGTGGTTGGCGAATCCTCTAAAGAAGTGATTGCTTTCGGAGCAGACAAAGTTTACGTAATAGAGGATCCCTCACGTAAACAATATCAAGCAGATTCCTATATGCAAGTTGTAGAAAAACTAGTTAAGGACGTTTTGCCTCGAGCAGTGCTCATGGGGCAAACATCTATAGGCAGAGACCTAGCGCCCCATCTTGCCTTCAGACTAGGAGTTGGCCTAGCAACAGATTGTCTCGATTTAACCATAGACCCAGGAACAAAGTTGCTGATGCAAACGCGACCTGCCTATGGAGGCAATGCTCAAGCTACATTCTCCAGTGAGCTTATGCCCCAGGTAGTTACCGTTAGGACAAAGGCAATGTCCCCACTAGAGCGTGATGACTCAAGAAAAGGAGAGGTCATACCTACTAAGATCGAAATAGATATGTCGAAGGTAAGGACAACGGTATTAGAGACTGTAAAGGAAGAGGTAGCTGGTGTTAAGCTCGAGGATGCACCTGTAATAGTGTGTGGAGGCAGAGGCCTTGGTGGGCCCGAGCCTTTCAAGACAACGCTAAAGGAGCTAGCTGATGTATTGCATGGTGCGGTGGGGGCGTCCCGTCCGCCCGCCGACAACGGTTGGGTGCCAGAGGCGGTGCATATCGGCCTCACGGGCAAAATTGTTGCCCCCGATGTTTATATTGCCATAGCTGTATCAGGCGCTAGCCAGCACATAGCTGGTTGCTCCAGTTCCAAGAATATCATAGCTATCAACAAAGATCCTGATGCAAACATATTCAAGGAAGCGAAATTTGGAGTGGTCGGCAAATACGAAGAAGTGGTACCTGCCTTTACTAATAAGCTAAAGGAGTTACTGGCTGGTTAAACAAAGGTTGCTGCGCTCGCAATGACAATAGGGAAGGGGCTCAGGACTCCGCTTTCTTGGTTTCAATCACTTTCTGGCTAATATGAGGTGGTACCTCCTCGTAATGGTCAAACTCCATGGTAAAGTTGCCACGTCCTTGTGTCATTGACCTCAAATCTATAGCGTAACGAAGCAACTCCGCATAGGGCGCCTGAGCTTGAATAACATTATTTCCACCCTCGCGAGTTATACCCAGCACACGTCCCCTCTTAGTATTAAGATCGCTAATGATGTCTCCAGTGTATGTCTCAGGTGCAGTTATAACAATATTCATTATGGGCTCAACCAGTATTGGTTGCCCTTGAGATAATCCTTTCTTTAAAGCTTGAGAGCCAGCAATTTTGAAGGCGATGTCCGAAGAATCGACGGAATGAAAGCTGCCATCATAGAAGGTTACTTTTATATCAACTACGGGATACCCAGCTAAAACCCCTTCCTGCTTCGCCTCGTTGACTCCCTTCTCCACGGAAGGAAGGTAGTTTTGGGGCACCGCTCCCCCCACAATCTTTGTAACAAACTCAAATCCACCACCTCGAGGTATAGGTTCCAACTGCAGAAAGACATGCCCATACTGACCATGACCCCCACTCTGTTTCTTATGCTTGTGTTCTGCCTTGATTGGCATGGTGATAGTTTCTTTATAAGGAATCTTTGGCAGATCTAATTTCACCTCCACACCAAACTTACGACGCATTCTCTCCTTAACCATTTCCAGGTGATTATCACCAATTCCGGAAATGATAAACTCATTAGTATCAGCTTCGTGGTGTACCTGAAGAGAAGGATCCTCTTCACAAACTTTGGGCAGGACTGTGCTCATTTTGTCCAGATCAGCTTTCGTTTGAGGCTGGATAGACAAGCTGAAATTAGCTTTAGGAAACTCAATGCCATCAAATACCACTGGATTTCCACGGGCACAGAGGGTATCTCCGGTAGTGGTCAAGCTTAATCTGGCCACTGCCGCCATGTCTCCAGCAGTCAACTGAGACACTGAGTGTTGATTTTTGCCTAGCAAAGTAAAGAGCTGACCAATACGTTCCATGCCACTCTTATTAGCATTCCAAACTTGTGAGTTACTAGAGATAACACCTGAGTAAACTCGGAAATAGCTAAGCTTGCCTATATAGGGATCAGCACTGGTTTTGAAAACAAGGCTGGAAAAGGGCGATTCTGCATCAGGTTTCAGTTCTTCCTTATTGCCAGTGGTCGAATTCGTAGCTGCAACAGCGCCTTTTTCCTCAGGCGAAGGTAAATAAGAACAAATCGCATCAAGGAGCGACTGGATGCCAATACCACGCATGGCAGAGCCAACAAGAACAGGCACCAATTTACCAGCGATGGTAGACTCTTTTATAGCCTCGAAGATTTCCTCGTTGCTTATCGCCTCGCCTTCCAAATACTTGGTGATGAGCCCATCGTCAATTTCCACAGCAGCCTCTACCAATTTTTCACGGGCAGCGCCTGCTTTCTCCAGAAGAGTCGCAGGTAATTCTGTCTCCTCTAAGCTGGAGCCAATATAAGCTTTCATGGTTACCAGATCTATAATACCTTGAAAATCGCTTTGTGAGCCTATAGGTAATTGAAGTGGTAAGCATCTTGGTGACAATTTGGTCTGAATTTCCTCCAAAGTATGAAAGAAATCAGCATTGTCACGATCCATTCTGTTAACGAATATCAAACGTGGCAGATTCATTTCTTCAGCATCACTCCAAAACTGCTCAGTGCCTACCTCCACACCTGAGGCAGCACAAACTACAATTATCGCACCTTCACTGACTCTTAAAGCTGACTTTACCTCACTGATAAAATCAGCATAGCCTGGAGTATCAATGAGATTCAATTTTGTTCCTTTCCACTCCTGGGGGAGCAATGATAGGTTGATACTCATGTGGCGTTCTATTTCAATCCTGTCGTAGTCTGAAGCAGTGGTGCCATCATCAACACTACCCAATCGCTCAATAGCACCCGAAGCAAAGAGCATTGATTCAGCAAGCGAAGTCTTGCCAGCGCCATGATGAGATAGCAGGGCAACGTTACGGATTTGCATTATTCCACCTCAACCTTCTCTCTTTTTCTCTTCAAGTTTCACAGCCCTCTCTGCCCACTCAATGGCTGCATCAATAAGGCTGTGTAAAACTAATAACCCTTCCTCATGAGCTGCCAAAAAATGACCTCCGCTTGGGTAAGGAATACGGGAAATCACGAAGAATAATCCTCAAAGCCCTATTATAACTTTAGTTTGACAGCATAAGCAAGCACGGTTATATGAGAGCATTTAGCTATCGCCATGAGCACTAGCGAGGGGGAAGGGTTTCTAGATTCTTCGCCTTTAGTTCCTTCCTGCTGTCAGCATTCAAGGGGCAGAATGCTTGGGCAACCCCACCCTGAAGAATATGTTATACCTTAGTAGGTGTGGAGAGATAACTAGGATACGACCTGCTTAAAATTTGACATAGTCGACTTTGTCAGAGACGACAGGCAAAGTCATCCCTATCTGCCTTGCATAACATGTGTCATAATGTTACTTCTTGATAGCGCCCGGTTATTGCCTTAAGGAGAAGGGACTGCTAAAATAAGCCGCTCCAGAAGGTCGAGGCTATGATAAATTCTCCGGTTCTAGTTCTTAATCAAAGCTATGAGCCCCTTAATTTGTGTCGCACACGCCGGGCTATAGTACTAATTTTCCGTGGCAAAGCTGAAATGCTGGAGAATAGTAGAGGAGAGATCCATTCTGCTAAACAGGTTTTTCAGATACCTTCGGTAATCCGCCTCGTTTATATGGTTAAGCGTCCTCGTCAGGAGAGAAAATTGACTAGAGCCGAAGTGTTTACTCGAGACTGTTATGTCTGCCAGTATTGTGGTCGGCAAACAAGGGAACTCACTTTAGATCATATTATTCCAAGGCGCCGAGGTGGAGAACACGCTTGGGAGAATCTAGTTAGCGCCTGCATCCCATGCAATCGTCACAAAGGTGGACATACACCAGAAGAACTTGGGATGAAACTGCTATGCAAACCACGCCCACCCCCCAATGGAGGTTTTTACGTTCCTTATTACCTTGTTAACAATCATATCGAATGGCAAAAATATCTACCTCCTTAACTTAACTCGTTAAGGGGCAGCTCTCTAGTTGGCTCGCTATCAAACTTTGCCGTCACCGTTTCCTTTAAGGGATGAACACCAATTACCTTGGCTTTGCCGAAGGGTGTTGATACCTCCTGGCCCAACCGAGGCATTTTCCTCTTCATATCTGCGTATTCTTTGCTTTCATATGCCAGACAGCAAAGAAGGCGCCCACAGATGCCTGATATCTTCATAGGATTTAAGGCTAGATCCTGTTCCCTAGCCATTTTGATGGACACTGAGACAAAATCAGCAAGGAAGTTCTGGCAGCATAAAGGATAACCACACTTACCTATGCCACCTAGCAGTTTAGCCTCATCCCTTGGTCCTATTTGTCTTAACTCAACCCGTGTTTTAAGGCCGCGGCTCAATTTCCGAAGTAATCCCCGAAAATCGACCCTCTCTCGGGAACTAAAGAATACAGTCAAAGACTCACCCATGAGGTCGTAATGGGCCGCTAAAGGCTTCATCTTCAAGCCGAGTTCGGCTACCATTTCCTTACATTGAGCCAAAGCTTCTTTTTCTCGATTCTGCCGAGCCTTTTCTAAATCTTCCGCCTGAGCTCGGCGTACTACTGTCATTACCTGCTCGCTTAGGTCGCTTGCTTGAAATTGGACCTCGAGAACAATAACTTTAGCCACATCTAGACCATGGCTAGTATCCAATACTACGTAATCATTGACTTGTAGCGGTATCTCTCCAGCGTCGCAGTAGAGTAATTTATCCCCGGGCTGCAAACGAACTCCGATTATCCTAGCTATTGGCAACCTCTTTTCTTGGCATATTGAGCATCAGCGATTCAAGCACCAGCCTTGGATTAACGTTTTTAGAAATTTCCTCAGGTAACAGGCGTAAATTGGCCAGGAACTGTCTAATCTCGCTTAAACTCAAGCTTTTGGCTTGTTTTTGCAAAGCCATTTCGTAGTTTATATTGATTATGGCTTCCTTGCAACCGAGCTTGACGAACATCAAATCACGCCACCAACTGAGCCAAAGCTCCATTGCCTCTGCCACTGACCTCCGATCCTGACTAAATTGGGTTGCTAACTCCTGGGCATAAGCAAACCTGCGCTCCAGGCTGGCAGTTATTAGCGAAGATAGCTTGGCTAGCCTTTGAGATCGCTGCTTTAATACCTCCTCATCTGCCAAAGCGGATAACGCCCAGCCAAGGCAGCCATGGCACAATCGAGCTAGAAGTTTTGCTTTACCTGCGTCAACGTTATACGAGGTAACAAGTATTTGCTCCAGTTGTTCTAAGGGCACGGGCTTCAATTCCAATCTCTGGCATCGTGAAATGATAGTAGGCAAGAGGCGTTGCTCTTCAGCGGACAATAAGAGCCAGACAACTTTAGGTGGCGGCTCTTCCAATATCTTGAGTAGAGAGTTAGCTGCTTCTGTGGACATATGTTCGGCATCTTCAATGATAAACACTTTACATTTACCCTCATACGGCGGCAAATTAGCTAACCTCTGGAGCGCTCGGATGGCATCAATGCCAATCTCCGTTTTAGAATCCAGGTCTGTGGAGGTAACATCAGCATGTTTGCCCTCAAGGATTCGTCGGCAGGAATAACATTGACCACAAGGTGGCTCAGATTCATCACAATTTAGGGCTTGAGCCAAATTAAGTGCTAAGGTTTTTTTGCCTATGTGAGACGGCCCTGCTAGAAGATAGGCGTGGGCTATATTGTTCTGTTTAAGGCTGTGGTCTAGCAAAGCTAAAATTCCATCTTGTCCTACAACCTGCCACATGCTAAATCACATCCAAATTTATTAAATCTTGATAAGTTTCTCGACGCCGAATAAGACGTGCTTCGCCACGGTTCACCATGATTATGGCCGGCCTAAGCATGGCATTGTAGTTGCTTGACATGGGTATGGAGTAGGCCCCACAACTTGGGACGGCTATGACATCACCAGGGGAAACTGATACTAAAGTGGTATCCCGTAGTAAAATGTCTCCAGATTCACAGAGCTTACCAGCAATAGTAACTGTGTCGCTTTCTAGCTCCAAAGCCTTGTTAGCTACCAAAATCTCATATTTGGCTCCATAGAGAGCCGGGCGGATATTGTCTGACATGCCACCATCAATACAAATGTACTTTCTTACATCCGGTATCTTCTTTATTGCTCCTACAGCATATAACGCTACTCCGGCTTGTCCTACTATTGCCCTTCCTGGCTCAATAACCAGTCGAGGGTGGCCTAATTCCAGAATCGAAGTAAGATTATTTAGCTTGTAGGTTATAGCCTTAGCATAATCAGCTATAGTAGGCACCGCAGAATCTAAAATGTATTGAACGGCAAAGCCACCACCAACGCTAAATTCACTAGCTTTAAAGCCAAATTTCTCGCCCATTTTCTGGGTGAAGTGGAGAGCAAGTTCCATAGCGAGTTCATAAGGCTGAACTTCGGACACCGGGGAGCCGAGATGGAAGTGAAACCCCAAGAGCTCAAGATTGGAGGCTGCCAAAGTTTGGGTTACCGCCTCTTCGGCTTGCCCAGTAGCCAGGGGAAAACCAAACTTACTGTCCAGCGTTCCCGTAGTGGTATATTGGTGGGTATGGGGATCAACTCCAGGGGTAAGGCGAAGCAAAATATCTTGATTAACTCCTTTCCTCTTAGCTAATCCATTGAGCAATTCTAGCTCATAGAAGTTATCCACTACCACTCGACCGATGTCCCAATCTAGAGCCAGTTTCAATTCCTCCGGTGTCTTGTTGTTGCCATGAAAGTAAACCTTGTCTAAGGGGAAATCCACAGAATGGGCAATGCTAAGTTCTCCTCCGGAAACAACATCAAGCCCTAAGCCCTCTTCCTTCAATGTAAGAGCCAACGCTCTATTCAGAAAAGCCTTAGCTGCATAGATGACCAAGGTATCGGGATAGCGTTTAGAAAACTCGGCCGTAAATTCGTGGCATTTATGGCGTATAGTGAATTCATCGAAAAGGTAAAGTGGCGTACCGAATTCCTTAGTCAGCTCAATGACATCACAGCCACCGAGGCAAAGATGTCCTTGATTATTTAGCTCGGCTGTTAAGGGGAAGAGGGATAACTTGGGCACCTTGTTTATGTTCAATTTAGAATATAGTAGCTTGTAATTCCAGGTAATTCAAGCGGAGACAACAGATTATTTACCAATTCACCCGTAATTCTGGCCCTTTCGCTTCTTGTCCTTCTGAGGGAGAGAAGCGACCGAAGAATCTCAGGCGCTCAGGGCAAGCTCGGTGAAGAATCTAGAGACCCTTCGCTAATGCTCAGGTGAGTATTAAACAATCTCAAAAACAGCTACACCCGCTGCAGGGGGCCAAAACTGCACTTTGTCAGACAGGAGTTCGGCACAATGCTGCCATTCGCTTTCAGCTAGAAACTGCCGCGGGCCTCTGGAGATGCTCTCCCATATAATATATGGTTTTTATGCCATTTATGAGCTGGGAGCTGGCTGCCCTCTTAGGGATGAATCCATAGGCTCCTATCTGCTCAGCGGCAGCGACGTTCTCCTCGTCATCGTACTGTGATAGCATCACAACTCTGATTTGAGGATATTCCTTGTATATTTGCTTAGTGGCCTCTAACCCGTCCATTACAGGCATGACTATGTCCATTACCACCACGTCAGGCAAGAGCTGGCCTGTTTTCTCTACTGCGTCTTTCCCATTCACAGCTTCACCTACTACCTCAATGTCTTTTTGCAGCATGAGCACAGCACGAACACCATCCCGGACCACAGAATGGTCATCTACTATGAGCACTTTTATCCGTTTGGCTGCTCTCTCCAGTATCGCCTGGGTTCGAAGCGCTAGTGAAGCTGGTTCAATCGGCTTGGTTATGTAGTCCTCAGCCTCCATCATCACGGCCTCGTCCCTTCTCCACCCCTTGATAAGTTGCCTTTCAGGGGCGGCGTCAACCACCAGGATAGGCAAATCCCTAGGCCTGGGATGGTGCCTTAACCATTGATGCAGCGAGAATGCTTCTCCACGGGGAGTCATTGTACCCAGAATGATGATATCGGGCTCCTCCTTCTTGATTCTTTCCTGTGCCTCTGCCTTGTTGCTGGCAGTAGTAACCTGATATTGTTTTGCTTCCATAGTCCTCTGCAAAGCTAACAGAAAATCGGGTTCATCGTCTACAATTAAGACTCTTTTGGCGTTTCCCATTATTATTTTTCCTCCTCTCCTCCCTCCTTAGATTTGATCAGCCCGCTCGACCCACGAGCCATTTTTGCTAAAACTTAAACGTGCACGCTGACTTCCAGTCCAGCAGCCTCCAAAATATCGGGAACAATGCCTTCCCTCCCTACCGCCATAATATGAACTCCATGGCACAAATTCTCCTCTTTTATCATCTTTATCGACCGCACAGCAATTTCAATGCCCTTCTGAATTCCCTTGCCCTTTTCTACACCAGCCAGCTCATCAATTACAGCCTGGGGAACAACTATCCCAGGGACATTGTCGTTCATATACTGGGCCATTCTTGCTGAAGCCAGGACTATAATGCCTGCCAGGATTTTAATATTAAATTGGGAGGCATACTGCATGAACCTGCGGAGGCAATCCAGGTCATATATGCCCTGGGTCTGGAAGAACTGCGCCCCGGCCTCCACTTTCTTGTCAAACTTGATAAGTTGTGGCTCGATGGAATCTGTCGCGGGGTGAACTGAGGCACCGATACAGAATTCTGGGGCGCCTTTGAGATCGTTCCCTGCTATATCTTTCCCCGATTCCATTATCCTGATCATTCTTAATAGCTGCACGGAATCCAGGTCAAACACTGGTTTTGCTTCCTTGTGGTCGCCGACATCAACAGAATCGCCAGTGAGGCAAAGCACATTCCTGATGCCCCTGGAATATGCCAAAAGGAGGTCGGCTTGAAGCGCCAGGCGATTGCGGTCACGGGTAGTCATCTGAAAGATAGGTTCGCCACCCTGTTCCCTCACCAGGAGACAGCCACCCAAAGAAGGGAACCTCATCACGGAACTTTGATGGTCGGTGACATTAATAGCATCAACCTTATCCTTAAATAGCTCTATATGGTGAACCATTTCTGAGATGTCTGTTCCCTTGGGAGGCCCAATCTCAGTGGTCACCAAAAACTTACCGGAATTGAGTCTTTCCTCAAAAAGTGATTTAGCCATCGTTTCCTCCCAGATTAATGTCAGCCTTGCTCACGATCCTTCTCGGCCTGGAGATTGTCCGAAAATTCCTCGGAGGGTAATATCGGCGCATTTTTTCCAACTGCCCTAACTTCTCCAGGCGCTTATAAATCAGGCCCCAGGCGCAGTCCATATCCTCGTTCACCTCGCACTTCCCATTTTTGCTGCCTGCACAGGGACCATTGAGTATTCCCTTAACGCACCTAGTGATGGGACAAATGCCACCAGTTTCAGCCAGTCTACATTCGCCACAAGCGGCACATCGCTCATCCCAAACACCCCACTCCTTAGACGCACCCATAAAAGACGTGTTGACACCGGGTAGAGCAGGTACATCTGGGAAACGCTCAGCTACCACCTGTACACCAATGCCACAACCTAGCGAGAGAATGACATCCACCTCCCCAACCCTGTCCTCGAGCATATCCAGAAATTCAAAATCGCACTGCCGCTTCACTGTGTACTCCAAAAAATTGTGCGCCTCATCCCCACCCCTAGCTTGAGCCACCTTCAATGCCCTATAAAGCAAGGAGGCCTCCCTCTCACCACCAGCACCACAAACCGTCATACAGGTGCCACAGCCAAGGAGTAACACCTTCTCGTAAGGAGCAATCAGTCGCCTTATTTCCTCTAAAGGTTTTTGCTCTGCAACTATCAAGTCTGCACCTCCTGTTTTATTGCTGAAGCCAAGTAGAACTCTCCTATTCGCTCAGTGAACTCGTCTAACGCCATGGCAGGATCCTTTCCATCGGCATATAAGTTAAAGGCTTGCAGGCGTTGTGGTTCAAGACCGATCTGAGCTAACACCTTCCTGGCTTTTCCCATCCGCTGTAACGCCCAGAAAGCAGTATCTTCCCTGGCACACTGTTCTTGCCCACATCCAGCAATAAAAACGCCTTCAGCACCCATCTCAAAGCCCTGCAATATGTGCTCAGCTTCTATCTTGGCTACACACAGGACAGGCACTATCCAGATGCCAGCTTTAGCCCCCCTCCATAAGCTCGCCAGTGCACCAGTGCCGTAAAGCCCGTATTGGCAACAGAAGCCAATAATCAAGGGCTTCGACTTCGCCTGTGCCGCAGACTTAAGGACATGATCTAACTCCTCATCTATCTGCCGACGATCCTGTGGCTTGCGCAAAACTATAGCCTTAGCAGGGCATTCAGCCACGCATATACCGCAGGCTTGACACTGATCAGCAGGTATCTGGATGGTGCCGCTGTCGTCCAGGTAGGGCACGTGATAGGGACAAACTCGTAAACAGGTGAGGCAGGTAGCACATTTGTCTTGGGACAAGATCTCAGCGCCCATGCCGCAGCGCAGGCACCTCCTGGCTTCGTTGATGGCGCTTCCCCAGTCATAAACAAGCTCCACGAGCTGGAACTCTTTCACCCTCGCTTCGGGAGAAACGGTTAGCGGCTCAAAGCGGGTAAGCTTCCTTATCATCTCTATAGTTTTGGGGAGAAGCTCGCCTGCCAGGGTTTCCTTCTCATCTTTGCTAACTAAGGGATATCTATGCTGAAGGTAGTCGTCGATGCGAGAAGCTGCCTCTCTGCCAGTTGCCAATGCCTGAACTACGGTTGCCGGTCCGGTGATGGCATC
>JAIWBQ010000054.1:0-4205 GCA_048633745.1 bacterium | reverse complement strand
AATGGTGCACCTTGACTGTTAGCGGGAATTGCAATGTCAATACCTTCATTATGGGTGAGGATGCAAAGTGGGTTGATAATCCTGGCGCGTATAAATGGACACTGAGTACTGATGGAACTAATGGTGGCCACATATATGGGCTATGGTTCCGTATATCCAATGATACTGAACGGGGTTATGTGTCTATCACTAAGGTGGAAAGTGAATTTTGGCCTCCATTTGGTGGCTCAAGTCTGGGAACTGGTGACACCAAGCAATTTGGTTTGAAATTGCTAACTCCTACTTACTTCTTCGGTGGCAGACCGATGCAAACCCAAGTCACCGTAAGTGCAGTGATTGCCTGATGATAAGGCAGATCTGGTACCTGATTGGGCTAATTGCAGCTTCAGTAGTTATCTTTTCTCCTTCTGTGGCTCAAGCTCAGAGCTTCAGCGTCTCTCCTGCCGAGGTAGAAATTAATGACCTATCCCCGGGCGAGGAAACCGAATTTAGTCTCACTATTCGTAATAAGGACAACGTAAGCCAAACCTTTATGTTATTTACTTATAATCCTCAGGAATCGCGGCGAAGGGAGGGGAAAAGTGAATTTCCTGATAGTAGTTGGATAAGCTTCTCTCCCCAGGAAATGGAGGTAGCCGCTGGCTCTGGTGCCGCGATAAAGGTAAAAGTGGCTATACCACCAAACCAAAAATGGGCAAATAAAGATTGGGAAGTATGGCTGGGAGTCAAACCAGAAACTAGTGACTTGTTGGTGGTGAATTACTATATTCGGCTCTTAATATCAACAAGCAGTAGCGTGGAAAGCAGCTCAAATATCGGATTGATCGCTGGAAGTGCTGTTGGCGTGATACTCTTGGCTGGTGGCATTTATTACTTTAGGCGCAAAGCAAGTTAAATTTGCATCTAATTATCGCTTTCCTGCACAAACTGTTGTACAGCCCCTTTTTGGTTGACATTCCACTTGCCCTTATTTATACTATCGAGCCAGAAGCTGCCCGAGTAGCGCAATGGTAGCGCAACCGACTTGTAATCGGTAGGTTAGCGGGTTCGAGTCCCCTCTCGGGCTGAGTTAGATTTTTTTATATGCTTTGTGGTAAACTTGAGGTGGGAGGGGTGCCGGAGTGGTTAATCGGAGCAGACTGTAAATCTGCCGCTCGTAAGGGCTTCGTGGGTTCGAATCCTACCCCCTCCACCATGTGGTAAAATAGGCCCACATAGCTCAGTAGGTAGAGCACGTTCTTGGTAAGAACGGGGTCACCAGTTCGAATCTGGTTGTGGGCTTTTAAATAAAAGGAGGTTAGTCAAAATGGCAAAAAAAATTTATGAGCGTATTAAAGAACACCTAAATGTGGGTACTATAGGACATGTTGACCATGGGAAGACCACACTGACTGCTGCTATAACAGAGGTATTATCTAAGGCAGGCACCACACAATTCCGCACCTTTGACTCTATAGATAATGCTCCTGAGGAGAAAGCCAGAGGATTGACAATTGCTATCGCCCATATTGAATACGAAACTGACAAGCGCCACTATTGCCATGTTGACTGTCCTGGGCATGCAGATTATATCAAGAATATGATAACTGGGGCTGCTCAGATGGATGGGGCAATCCTGGTGGTTGCTGCTGATGATGGTCCCATGCCACAAACTAGGGAACATATCCTTCTAGCTCGTCAGGTGGACGTTCCTCGCATACTGGTAGCTCTCAATAAGGTGGACCTAGTAGAAGACCCTGAGCTGTTAGACCTGGTGGAGCTAGAAGTTAGAGACTTACTCAAGAAGTATAACTTCCCCGGCGACGAAGTTCCTGTCATACGGGTAAGTGCTCTTAAGGCTCTGGAGTGTGGCTGTGGCAAAAGGGAGTGTCCCTGGTGTGGTGGAATATGGAAATTGGTAGATGCTATAGATGAATACATACCTCTGCCGAAAAGAGAGAGGGATAAGCCTTTCTTGATGCCGATAGAAGACGTGTTCAGTATTAAGGGACGGGGAACTGTGCCCACAGGCAGGGTGGAGCGTGGGGTGATCAAAGCCGGCGATGAGGTGGAGATAGTAGGATCAAGAGAGACGAGGAAAACAACGGCGATTAGCCTGGAAATGTTCCATAAGACCATGAGTGAGGCGGAGGCCGGTGATGCTGTTGGAGTGCTAGTGCGAGGTATAGATAGAGAGGAGATAGAGAGGGGTCAGGTTCTGTCAAAGCCAGGCGCAATCAAGCCTCACACTGAAGCTGAGGCTGAAGTATATATTTTGACTAAGGAAGAAGGCGGCAGACACACTCCTTTCTTTACTGGCTATAAACCTCAGTTCTATATCAGGACTATGGATATCACCGGCGAAATAATCCTTCCTGGGGATGTAGAAATGGCTATGCCAGGTGATAGTTTGACTCATCTGAAGATCAAGACCATCTCTCCTGTACCTATGGATGAGGGATTGCGCTTTGCCATCAGGGAAGGTGGTAGGACAGTGGGCGCCGGTGTAATTACTAAGGTTGTTGCATGAAGAGATACGGGCATCCTGGGAATTCCGCGAATTTTTAGGGTATAATAGACATGGCTAAGAAAGGCGAACCGCGCACAATTATTCATCTGGCTTGTACTCAATGTCAGCAGAGGACATATACTACGGTAAAGAACAAAAAGAATGATCCACAGCGGTTGGAGTTGAAAAAGTATTGCCCATATTGTCGGGTTCATACCAGCCACCGAGAAGCAAAGTAGCTTATGACAAGTCGTGCCCAAAAAGCTAAACGTATTAAGCCTGGCCTGGCGAAGAAGTCAAAACTAAGTTTCTTTGGTGAGGTAGTTGGCGAATTAAGAAAAGCGCACTGGCCGACAAGGCAGGAAGCCTTACGGTTAAGTTTGTTAGTTCTTATTGTGTGTATTATCGTGGGAAGTATCTTGGGTGCCTTAGATTATGGTTTTACCAAAGCGGTAACTGCTTTTATTCTAGGTGGATGATGGTCAATGCTTAACGGAGAGTGGTACTTATTATATGTTTCTTCTGGTCATGAAGAACAGGCTAGGAGGAATTTAGAGCAGCGCGTTAAATATCTGGATGTCAGCGATAAGATATTCGATGTAGTGATACCGACAGCTAAGGAAATTGAAATCAAAGCTGGAAAGCGCTACACGGTAAGTAGGAAGGCTTTCCCAGGTTATATTATGGTCAATATGAAATTAGATGAGCACAGCTGGGATATAGTACGCAATACTCCCGGTGTCGCGGGCTTTGTCAGCAGTGGTATCAAACCGCTCCCTTTAGATGGAGACGAGGCGAATGCAATCCTACAGCGCATGGAAGAGGCTCCTACAGAGGTTAAGATGACTTTTAAGGAAGGGCATAGCGTGCGTGTAACTAGCGGCCCGTTTATCGATTTTATTGGCAAGGTGGATCAAATTAACTTGGACAAGGGTAAGGTAACAGTCTTGTTGTCACTTTTTGGTAGAGAAACGCCCGTGGAATTAGACCTTTTGGGGATAGAGAGGATATAACCTTGTCCTGGCTGGAGAGAAGGAATGGCAAAAAAAGTTAAGACTATCATAAAGTTGCAGATGTCGGCAGGTAAAGCTACGCCGGCACCACCTGTAGGGCCTGCTCTGGGGCAGCATGGTATTAATATTATGGCTTTTTGTAAAGAATATAATGAGCGAACCGCAGCGCAAGAGGGTTTTATTATTCCTGCTGAGATAACTGTGTATGCGGATCACTCCTTTAGTTTTGTGACCAAGATGCCGCCTGTTTCTGATTTATTACGGCGGGCCTTGGGGGTAGAAAAGGGTAGCGGTAGCCCTGGCGGGGAAGGAATAGGTAAGATAAGTAAAGATAAGCTTCATGAGATTGCGCGAAATAAGATGAAAGACCTCAATACTGGTGATATTGACAAGGCAGCAAGCATTGTTGCGGGTACGGCTCGAAGCATGGGAGTGGAGGTGGAATAAATGGCGGAACGAGGAAAGAAATACCAAGAAGCTAGTAAAGTTGCAGACAGATCCGCAGCTTATTCTCCCGGAGAAGCCATTGATTTGGCTAAGGAGGCTTCCTATGTCAAATTCGATGAGACTGTTGAGCTCCATTTAAAGATGGGAGTTAACCCGCGTAGTGCCGACCAGCAAGTGCGGGGTGTGGCGCTATTACCTAATGGGCTAGGGAAAAAGACGCGTGTGCTTGTCTTCGCCCAGGGCGAGGCAATAAAATT